>CAZJQX010000030.1:0-13759 GCA_964548305.1 uncultured Lachnospiraceae bacterium | reverse complement strand
GGGCTGAGCGAAAGCTAGGATAAAATGGAAAAGAACGATTTTGATTTGAAAAAGGTCCATGAGGCAAATCTCGATATTCTGCGGGCAGTGGACGAAATCTGCCGGAAGCATAACATTACCTACCGCATTGACTCCGGCACGCTGTTGGGAGCCGTGCGTCACAAGGGCTTTATCCCATGGGACGATGATGTGGACCTTCTCTTTCGGCGGGAGGAGTTTGAATCCTTCTGCAAGGTAGCCGCAGAGCTGCCGGAGAAGCTTGTCCTGGTGCTGCCGGATGAGTATCAGAACGGAAAAGCCTTTTATGATTTTGTGCCCCGGGTAATCTACAAAAATTCCCGCCGACATGCTGCGGATGATGCGGAGCAGGCCTTCTACGAGGGAAAGCTGAATCATCTGTGGGTGGATATCTTTATTCTGGATCGTCTGCCGGATTCGAAGCTGCTGAGCCGTATCTGCCGTCTGCGCCAGCAGATTGTCTTCGGTCTGGGTATGGGACATCGGCGGAAGCTAGACTTCGGCAAGTACAAGGGGCTGCAGCGCCTGGAGGTACAGCTTCTCTCTGCAGTAGGAAAATGTCTTCCTATGCCCTGGATCTTTAAGCTGCAGGAGCGTTGGGCGCGGCAGTATACGGACCGGGTAAACCGGACCGGAAGGCTGACGAAGCAGTCTTATTTCTCCAACTACCAGCCGGATTTTCAATATTGCGTGGTGGATAATGCCTGGGAGGAGCCGGTTGTCGAGTTCCCCTTTGAAGGAGAAAGCTTTTTGGGCCCGCATGATTGGGACAGGATCCTGCGGATGCTGTATGGCGACTACATGAAGCTGCCGCCGGCAGAACAGCGGGTGCCGTCCCACAGCAGCCGGGAAATTGAGGTTCTGGACAAGTGAACAAGAAGCTTCTGACAATAGTGGTTTCTGCCTACAACGAAGAGGCGGGTCTGCGTGAATTTCATAGAGTTACAAGCAGTTATGCTGAGAAGCTTTCGGAAAAGGGATGGGATTACGAGCTTCTATTCGTAAATGACGGCTCCCGCGACGGTACGCTCAACATACTGCAGGAGCTGGCCCGGACGGATGCTGCGCATGTACGATATCTCAGCTTCTCCCGGAACTTTGGACATGAAGCGGCCATGACAGCGGGACTGGACTATGCGAGGGGCGATGCGTTGGTGTTTATGGATGCGGATCTGCAGCATCCGCCTGCCTGTCTTTCGGATATTGCGGATAAGCTTAATGCGGGCTATGAGGTGATTTCCATGGTGCGTACGCAGAACCGTTCCGCGGGACTCATCAAAAACATCACCTCCGGCGGCTTCTACTGGCTTATCAATCATGTATCTTCCGTACATTTCGAGCCGAATGCCTCGGATTTCTTCGTCATCAGCCGGAATGTGCAGCAGGTACTGAAGCAGAACTATCGCGAAAAGGTGCGTTTCCTGCGCGGCTATGTGCAGAACGTGGGCTTCCGGAGAACGAAGATCCCCTATGAGGCGGCAGCCAGAGTGGCAGGCGAAAGTCATTATTCTCTTCGGAAGCTGCTGACTTTTTCAATCAACACGATTATGTGTTTCTCAAACATGCCGCTGAAGCTTGGCATTGCGGCGGGCTTCGTCAGCAGCATCATGGGACTTACGGTGCTGATCTATACGCTCTGTACCTGTAAGGGAGCGCCCTCCGGCTATGCCACAATCGTGGTGCTGATCTGCTTTATGTTTTCTGTGCTCTTCTTTTTGCTGGGCATCATCGGCGAGTACATTGCGGTGCTTTTCGAGGAGCTGAAGGACCGGCCGATCTATATTGTAGAAGAAAAGACCGACTCTGTTTGAGGAGCCGGCCTTTTTCTTTTTCAGAGGAACGTGATTCACTGATTTCTGAACTGTTGATGATTTTTGGGGAAAATGTCTTCACTATGGCTTCTATGCACTGCTGATCTGAAAAAAACACCCAACAGAATCTTCAGAATTCTATCCGCATCTGTGAAAAAACCATAAGAAAAAGAAGAATTTTCAAGAATTAGAGAAGGATAATCTATTTTTTTTCAAGACTGCCTCTCCTATAATAAAACCATCATAAGGGAGGAGACAGCGGGTCTTCTCCGTACAGAATCGATAGGAGGATATCGTATTATGAAAAAGTTTCTTTGCGTTCTGACAGCATCAGCAATGGCAGCAGCTACTCTGGCAGGCTGCGGTTCATCATCTTCAAGCACAACCACAACTGCAGCAGCTACAACAGCCGCAGCAGCAGAGACCACAGCAGCCGCTGAGGCAGCAGAGGCAACCACAGCTGCAGCAGCAGATGCCGTTGAGGCCAATGCAGATCTTGCAGACAAGAAGGTCGGCGTATGTATTTATCAGTTCTCCGATAACTTCATGACACTGTTCAGAACAGAGCTTCAGAATTATCTGGTATCTCTCGGATTCTCCGCTGACAACATTTCCATCATGGATGGTGCGAACGATCAGGCTACACAGACCAACCAGATCCAGAACTTCATTACCACAGGCGTTGACGTTCTGATCATCAACCCGGTTAACTCTTCTTCCGCAGCAACCATCACAGATATGGTTCATGATGCAGGAATTCCTCTCGTTTACATCAACAGAGAGCCGGATGCAGATGAAGAGAAGAGATGGGAAGACAATAACTGGGATGTTACCTACGTTGGATGTGACGCTCGTCAGTCCGGAACCTTCCAGGGCGAGATCATTTCCGATATCGGCATTGATAAGCTCGATATGAACGGCAACGGCAAGGTTGACTACATCATGATCGAGGGCGATCCGGAGAACGTAGATGCACAGTACAGAACAGAGTACTCCGTAAAGGCTCTTGAGGATGCAGGCCTTGAGGTTAACTGCCTGGATGATCAGGTTGGTAACTGGGATCAGGCACAGGCACAGTCCCTGGTTGCAAACTCTCTGGCTAAGAACGGATCCGATATTGAGGTTGTATTCTGTAACAACGATTCTATGGCACTCGGTGCTCTGCAGGCAATTCAGTCTGCAGGACGTACTGTAAACGAGGATATCTATCTGGTAGGCGTTGATGCCCTTGAGGAGGCTCTTGGCGATATTAAGGACGGCACTCTGACAGGTACTGTATTTAACGATCACTTCTCACAGTCTCACGCAGCAGCTGATGCGGCTGTAAACTATATCACAGGTGCCGGCAACGATCACTACATCGGCTGTGACTATGTAAAGGTTACTGCTGACAATGCACAGGAGATCCTTGACATGCTGAAATAATTTCTCGGCATTCACAGAGAGTGCGGGTGCGGGCTTCTGCACCTGCACTCTTTTTAAAAGGAACAAGACTCGTTTTTCACGGCAACAGAGTCCGGAACAGGATGAAAATCCGAGCTCTGCTTTCGTGAAAAACGGAGGGGGATATATATAAAAGCAGTTACAGTAAATGGAGGACAAGATGGCGGAATATCTACTGGAACTTAGGAATGTATCTAAGTCCTTCCCCGGTGTCAAGGCACTGGATGGCGTACAGCTGGCCGTTCGTCCGGGAACTGTCCATGCGCTCATGGGCGAGAACGGCGCCGGCAAGAGTACTCTGATGAAGTGTCTGTTCGGCATCTACAAGATGGACGAGGGTGAGATTTACCTGAACGGGCAGAAGGTGGACATTAAGAACCCGGACGACGCGATGGCAAAGGGCGTGGCCATGGTGCATCAGGAGCTGCAGCCGGTACTGGCAAGATCTGTTGCCGAGAACATGTATCTGGGACGTTTTCCGGTGCATAAGTACGGACCGCTGCAGGTGATCGATCACAAGACCATGTATGCAGAGACCGAGAAGTGGCTGAAGGAGCTGGGACTTGATTACGATGTGAAGGCACCGCTGGGAAGCCTTTCCATCGGTCAGATGCAGATGATCGAAATTGCAAAGGCCGTATCTCATGAGGCAAAGGTCATCATCTTCGATGAGCCGACCTCATCTCTTTCCGACAGAGAGGTTGACTTCCTCTTCAAGGTTATGAATGACCTTCGGAATAAGGGCGTGGCCATGATCTACATCTCACACAAGATGGATGAGATCAAGAAGATTTCTGATGACATTACGGTCATGAGAGACGGTACCTACGTAGGAACCTGGCAGACAGCGGAGCTTAGCAACGATCAGATCATTGCGAAGATGGTAGGCCGTGAGCTCACCAACATTTACCCGGAGCACAAGCACGAGATCGGTGAGGTGGTCATGGAGGTTGAGGATCTGACCTCTATCCATGAGAAGTCCTTCCGTGATGTGAGCTTCAATATCCGGAAGGGTGAGATCCTCGGCTTCGGCGGACTGGTCGGTGCGCAGAGAACGGAGCTGATGGAAGGTATCTTCGGCATCCGTCACCTCGCCAAGGGCACGATCAAGATCCACGGCAAGGAAGTAAAGATCAAGCGTCCGAAGGATGCTATGGATGCCGGTGTCGGCATGATCACTGAGGACCGCCGCGGAAACGGTATCTTCGGCTGTCTGTCCATCAAGGACAATGTAGGCATTTCTATCTACAACAAATACCTGAAGGGCGGCATGATGCTCGATCATCCGTCGATCAACAAGGTTGTGGATGACAGCATCAAGAAGCTTTCCATCAAAACACCGAACATGCAGGAGCACATCGCAAACCTGTCCGGCGGTAACCAGCAGAAGGTAATCGTTGCCAGATGGCTGGCCAATGATCCGGATATTCTGATCATGGATGAGCCGACAAGAGGTATTGATATCGGTGCAAAGCATGAGATCTATGAGATCATGGAGGAGCTGGCCGAGCAGGGCAAGTCCATCATCATGATTTCATCGGAAATGCCGGAGCTTCTGGGTATGGCTGACCGTCTGTATGTAATGTGCAACGGCAAGCTGACCGGAGAGATCAACGCGAAGGAAGACATGACGCAGGAAAAGGTTATGAGCTTCGCGACAATGTTCTGATTCTGATAGAGGGGATAAGAAAATGCAAAAGACACAGAAACAGAAAGTAACCGACTTTCTTATTAACAACGGTGTAATCATCGTTATGATCATCCTGGTATTATATACCGGCCTGACATCCAAGAACTTCTTTACTGCCAACAACTTCCTGAACCTGCTGAGCAACATGTCCTACAGACTGGTAATTGCCTTCGGTATTTCCGGCTGTGTAATCACCGCAGGCTGCGACCTGTCCGCCGGACGTATGATCGGTTTTGCTGCCTGCCTTGCAGGAACACTTCTGCAGAAGGCTGACTATTCCGGACGATTCTTCACAGAAGGCTTCTGGGCAAGCGTTACCCCGATGAATCCCTTTGTGGTTCTGATCCTGGTTATGCTAGTCACTGCATTCTTCGGATCTATCACCGGATGGTTCATCGCTTATCTGAACGTTCCTCCCTTCATTTCCACACTGGCAATGATGGAGATCATTTACGGACTCGGCCTCATCTATACAGGTGCAACTCCGCTGGGCGGCTATATCACAAGCTACACAGCTTTCTCCACCGGCAAGTTCCTGGGTCTTTCTTATCTGGTATGGATCGCACTGATTATGGCAGCCATCACTTGGTTCATCTACAACATGACTCGTCACGGCAAGTATATGTATGCCATCGGCGGCAACCCTCAGGCAGCTGAGGTAGCCGGTGTTCCGGTTAAGAAGACCATGCTGATCATCTATGCAAAGGCAGCAGCTTTCTACGGTCTGGCAGGCTTCATGCTCGGCGCAAAGGCCGGCGGTGCATCTGTCAATACCGGTCTCAGCTACGAGATGGAGGCTATCGCAGCCTGCGCCCTGGGCGGTGTATCCGTAACCGGCGGCCGTGGTAAGATTTCTTCCGCATTCATCGGTGTTGCAGTCATGGAGCTCCTGAAGGTAGCCCTGCAGTTCCTGGGTGTGGATGCAAACGCACAGTATATCGCCATCGGTATCGTTATCTTCGTGGCAATTTCACTGGATATCAGAAAGTACGTTGCGAAGAAGTAAAGCTTTCGCGTATAATGGGGGTCGCGGCTTGTGCCGCGGCCTCTTTGTTATCTGCCGGTCTCAGCGATAGCTTGGCTATCGGGGTGCCCGTTAGATGCCTTAGCGGCGAGTGTATATGATAACATAGCTGGAGGACAATCATGACTTTATCTGAGCAAATATTGGGACAGCTGGCCATTCCGGCGCTGCTGGCCATACTTCTGATCTATTATGCAGTGAAGCTGCTGGTCTTTAAGGATGTGGATGCAGTGCGGCCGGCGAGCAAAAAGCCCCTGAAGGATAAGGACGGCTATGCCAAAGAGGCAGGCCTTCTGGTGCTGATCTTCGGCGTCTGCTCCGCCGTTATGGCAGGAATCATGCTGGT
Organism: uncultured Lachnospiraceae bacterium; assembly: GCA_964548305.1. Classification (GTDB taxonomy): domain Bacteria; phylum Bacillota; class Clostridia; order Lachnospirales; family Lachnospiraceae; genus Oribacterium. The sequence goes on along the minus strand of CAZJQX010000030.1, from coordinate 7,427 downwards.
GAGCGCGGAAATCGGCCTTCTCTTCATTATTGCGGTGGCTGTTGTCGTGTTCCTGCGGTTTAAGAAGCTGGAAGAAAAGTATACCTAAATAACGGGCAGGTGGTGAAGGTGAACAAGTATCAGGTCATGCTGGTGGATGATGAGGAGGATGTTATCCAGGTTATCATCCGGAAAATCAACTGGGAGTCCCTGGGCTATGAAGTGATGGGATATGCACACAATGGCCTGGAGGCGCTGGAGCTGTGCGAGGAGCGGCAGCCCGATGTGGTGATGACCGACATTAAAATGCCCTACATGGACGGACTGGAGCTCTCGCGGAAGCTGAAGGAACAGTATCCGGCGGTGAAGATCATCATTTTCTCCGGCTTCGATGAGTTTGAATATGCGAAGGAGGCCATCCGCCTGGAGGCGGAGGAGTACATCCTGAAGCCCATTGATGCGGACGAGCTGTCCCAGGTGTTCCGGCGGATTCACGAGAGTCTGGACAAGGAGTTCGATGAAAAGCAGAACATCAATATGCTGAAGAACTACTATCTGGAAAGTCTGCCGATCCTGCAGGAAAATTTCTACAGCTCCCTCATTGAGGGACGCATCCCCGAGCAGTCCATTCACAAGGAAATGCTGGATTATCAGGTGGAGCTGACAGGACCCTACTATGCGGTTCTTGTACTGCACAACAGCCTGTCTCTGGCACCGGAGGGCATTAACCCGCTGCTGCTGACGGTTTCCATCCGGAAGGTGGCGGAGGAAAGAATGCAGGAGGAATGGCGGGCTAAGTTCTTCTCCTATCTTGGGAATATTGTATGCATCGTACAGCTTTCGGCAGCTTCCGAGGTGAAGCGGCTGACGGATGCCTGTGAGACGCTCTGTCGTCTGGCGCGGCATCTCACCAATGCCACTGTCACCATCGGTATCGGCAGCGTGGTTTCCTCTCTTTCTATGCTGCACCAGTCCTACAACGGTGCCCGGGATGCGGTGAGCTACCGTGTGATCTACGGCCGGGGCAAGGCCATCAATATCGCGGAGATTGCACCGGAGCGCCATGAGGAAGGAGAAAATCGCAGCCAGCAGAGTCTGTATAATGAAGACGCGCTCCATGATCTCTTTAAGGCGGTGCGGATGGACTCCCGGGAGAAGCTGCATACGGCGGTGGAGGCCTACATTCGGGAGCATATGCCGGAGAATCCCTCCATTCAGGTCTATCACTTCTTTGTTATGGAGCTGGTGACGGAAATCCATAAATTTCTGCTGGCCAATCAGATCGATCCGGAACGGGTTTTCTCCCAGGAAGACATTTACCGGAGAGTACAGCAGATGGCGCTGTCGGAGATCGGCGGCTGGCTGAAGGAAACGCTGGAAAAAATCCAGGATATCATTCGGGAAACACGGAATGACAGCACCCGATCCTTTGTGAGCCGGGCGCTGGACTATGTGCGGGACCACTATGAGGACAAGGATCTGTCCATCGAATCCATCTGCGATTATCTCAATGTCAGTGCAGCCTATTTTTCTACCGTGTTCAAGCGGGAAACCGGAAAAACCTTCATTAACTATCTGACGGATTTCCGGATGGAAAAGGCGGTGCGGATGCTGCTGGAGAAGAATGAGAAGACCTATGTGATTGCGCAGGCGGTAGGATATTCGGATCCGAATTATTTCAGCTATGCGTTTAAGAAGAAATACGGCATGTCACCGTCCAAGTACCGGACGGCGCAGCTCAGCGGGCAGAATGTATGAAGCGGTTTGAGAAGCTGAAGACGATTTGGCAGAGGCAGTCGATACACGGCCTGATTCTCGCGAGCTTCACCATCGTTTCGCTGGTGCTGATGCTGTTTTTGTCTGTGACGCTGTACCGGCAGTTTTCCGGCAGGATGAAGCGGAATTCCGTCCAGAGTACGGAGCAGCTCCTGAATCAGACGGCGGCAAATCTGGAAACCTATCTGGTCAGCATGCGCCGGATTTCCGATGCCATGTACTATGACGTCATTAAGGATAAGGATTTCGACCGGGACAGCATCGACAGTGAGATGAATCTCATGTATGAGGCGCATAAGGATAATCTGGTCAGCATTGCACTCTTTACCTCGGACGGACATCTGCTTTCTGCAGCCCCGGTTTCAAACCGGAAGGAGGGACGGGATGTACGGCAGCAGGACTGGTTCCAGGATGCCATGGCGCAGGTGGAAAACTTCCATTTCTCATTGCCGCATGTGGAAAATATCTTCGATGACGGCACATACCGCTATCGCTGGGTGATTTCGCTGAGCCGTATGGTGGAGCTGAATCGGAGCGGCAGCACGGACAGCGGCGTGCTCATGGTGGATATGAATTATGCAAGCATCGAGCAGGTGCTGAGCAATGTCAATGAAGAAAATGCCGGCGTCTATTTTTATCTGATGGATCAAAACGGAAATCTGATCTATCATCCCCGGCAGATGCAGATCGAAAGCGGCATTTATCAGGAAAACAATGAGGCGGCGGTGGGCTATGAGGACGGCGCTCATGAGGAACGCTTTCAGTCCAGCCATCGTGCGGTGGTTGTGGACACCATTGGATATACCGGCTGGAAGCTGGTGGCTGTGATTTCGGATACGGACTTTTTCTTCGGCGACGGAAACATGCGCTATTTTGTCATCATGCTGGTGGCGATTACGCTGCTCATCATGCTGGTGATGAATCAGCTGATTTCACTGCGGATTTCTTCCCCGCTGATGCGGCTTTCGGAGTCGATCCGGCAAATGGATACGGCAGGCATGCTGAAATCCGCGCCGGCTGCCGTGATGGAGACGTCGGCGCCGCAGCCGGAGGAGGCGCGGCAGATTCCGGTTGAGGATATCTATGTCGGCGGAACCACAGAGGTGATGCATCTCGGAAATACGCTTCGCACGGCACTGGAGCAGGTGAATATCCTGATGCAGGATGTCGTGGTGGAGCAGGAGGAGAAACGAAAGTCCGAGATGGATGCGCTGCAGGCGCAGATCAACCCGCATTTCCTGTACAACACGTTGGATTCCATCGTCTGGATGATCGAGGGCGAGCACAACAAGGAAGCGGTCTTCATGGTGACGCAGCTGGCCAGTCTTTTCCGGATCAGTCTGAGCCGCGGAAAGTCCATCATTTCCCTGGAGCAGGAGCTGAAGCACGCCGAAAACTATATGAATATCCAGAAGGTACGTTATAAAAATGCCTTCAGCGTGGATTTTCGGATTGATCCGGCACTGAAGGACTGCCTGACGGTAAAGCTGGTGATTCAGCCGATTCTGGAAAATGCCATTTACTACGGCATGGAGGGGATGGATGATGACGGCGAGATCGTGGTGGCAGGCGAGCTGGTGAAGGCAGAAAACGGCGAGAATGAAATCTTTATACGCGTGATAGACAATGGCTTCGGCATGCCGCCGGAGGTGGTGGAGCGCCTGTTATCCACAGACGAGGAGCGGGAAAAGGTGCCGAAGCACGGCTCCGGTGTGGGTCTTCTCAATGTGCATCGGCGGATACAACTTCGTTTTGGCACGCAATATGGTCTGAAGATCGAAAGTGAGCCGGATGAGGGAACCACTGTGACCATTCATCTGCCGGCGATTCCGTATAATGAGGATAATCAGAAGCTGGTGGAGGAAGGTCATTACCGCGGCAGAAAGGCGGCACAATGAAGACAAAGGAAAACAGATTCTTTGTGATTATGCTGGCGGCTGTGATTACGGCGATTCTGCTGCTGTCTCTGGCACGCTTTCTGAATGGCAGTGGACAGAAGCGGTATACCGTGTCGGTTGTGGTGGAGAACAGCAGCGACAATCGGTGGACGGCCTTTCGGATGGGGGTGCAGCAGGCAGCCAGGGATGAAAACATTTCCCTGAGCGTTGTGAGTACGGACAAAATTGTGTCCATTCAGCAGGAAGGAAAGCTGATCAGTCAGGAAATTTCCAATGGGGCAGACGGCATTATCACAGAGCTGCGGTCTTCCGGCGGAACGGCGGATGTGCTGGCAGAGCTCAGCCGGTCGGTGCCGGTCATTCTGCTGAACACACAGGCAGAAACGAGCGGCAGTGTAGACGGCAGCATTGCCTATGCCGGTCTGGACAATACGGCGGTCGGGCAGACTCTGGCGGAGGAAATTCTGTCGACCGCGGAGGTTTCGGAGCGTGCACTGCAGATTGGCATTGTTGCGGGAAATCAGCAGCAGTTCGCACTTCAGGAACGGCTCAAAGCGGCAGAGGATCGGCTTTCAGAGGAAAATGTCAGCATCGTCTGGACTGTTTCGGGAGATACACAGGAGACGGAGATTCGGCAGCAGAACGCCGGACGTCCGGCAGATGTCATTCTGGCGCTGGATGACAGCAGCTTGCTGGATGCGGTGCATTATATGCAGAATACCGGACGGAAGTATCTGAGGCTTTATGGCGTGGGTTGCTCAGAGGAGCTGGTTTATGATCTGGATGCCGGGCTGATTCAGAGCATGCTGATGCCGGAGGAATTTAACCTGGGCTACCAGGCGGTGCTGAGTCTCAGCGACCGGCTCAATCACCGGGAGGGACAGCTGCGGGAGCAGCTGGTGGGCTTCCACGTGGTGAATCGTGAAAATATGTATGATGAGGAGAATCAGCGGCTGCTGTTCCCTGCGGTGGAATGAGGATACGCGATGAGAAGAATCAATTGGCTGCTGTCGTGTATGGCAGTTATGCTGCTGTGCGGCTGCGGAAGGGCTGAAGAACAGGAAAGCAAGAAGCGAATTAAAATCGGCGTGACCGTTTATGATCGTTATGATACCTATCTGAAGGAGTATATGGATATCTTCGAGTCGCTGATGGCAGAGCGTCGGACAGCGGGGGCGCAGGAAATCTCTGTGGAGATCAGTGATTCTGTGACCAGTCAGCTGACCCAGAACGAGCAGGTTTCGAATATGATTCAGAACGGCTGCGATGTGCTCTGTGTGAATCTGGTGGATCGCACGGCACCGCTGCAGATCATTGATGAGGCAAAGCGAAACGACATTCCGGTGATTTTCTTCAATCGTGAGCTGGTGGAGGAAGATCTGATGCGCTGGAGCCAGCTCTACTATGTGGGAGCGGACGCCGAGGAATCCGGACGCATGGAGGGAGAGCTGGCAGCAGAGGACATTTTGAAGAAGAGCGTGGACGAAACAGCAGAGACAGAACCTGCGGCAGCTTCGGAATCAGGGCAGATCGCGGCATCGGATCTGACGGCAGAAGGTGGAGCTGCAGTTTTTTCTGCGGCAGATCGAAACAGGGACGGCGTGATTCAGTATGTGGTGCTGGAGGGTGAAGCCGGTCATCAGGATACCATCATTCGATCTGAGGCTTCGGTAAAGGCGATCACGGATGCCGGCATCCGGGTGGAAAAGCTGGGCTACGGTATAGCCAACTGGAACCGGGCGGAGGCACAGAACCGAATGAAGCAGCTCTACGACAGCTATGGTACGGAAATCGAGCTGATACTATGCAACAATGATGACATGGCACTGGGCGTGCTGGATGCCTATGAGGGCTTCGGGGTGTCGCCGGAGGATCGTCCTCTGATCTATGGCATCGACGGAACGACGGTGGGACTGGATGCAGTATACAAGGGAAGCCTTGCGGGAACCGTCTACAATGATAAGGAGGCGCAGGCAGAGGCGCTTTGCGAGCTGGCGATGCGCTTAAGCAATCATGAAAGTCTGAATGATCTGCCGCTGAAGGACGGCAAATATATTCAGACACCTTATCAGAAGGTGACGCGGGAGAATGTACAGGAATTCATGAAGAGACAGAATTGAGGCTTCATGAGACAGTGAAGAAATTCTGCAGATGACCGCAAGGCGTCAGGAGCAATGCGGTTGACTTCACAGCCAAAAAAGGTTATATTGTTCAAAATAAAGAAAAGGAGATGAAAAATGAACAATAAAGCCACCGAAAAGCCGGATGCAAAGAGAATTGACTGGGTAATTACACTGGTTCCGTTTGCGCTGATTTTGCTGCTTTCATTGCTTTTTTTTCTGCTGCCGACGAAGTCCAATGAAGTGCTGGCCGCAGTCCGGAGCTTCCTAGGCTCGGAGTTCAGCGTATACTATCTGCTGATCGGCCTCGGAATCTTTCTTTTGTCCTTCTATATCGCGTTTTCTCCGATTGGCGGCATCGTGCTGGGAGCACCGGATGAAAAGCCGAAATACAGCTTTTTTGCCTGGGGTGCCATGATGTTCACGGCGGGGCTTGCGGCGGACATTCTGTTCTATTCCTTCTGTGAGTGGATTTTCTATGCAGAGGATGCCCATGTTCTGTCTCTGGGAAGTGCCCAGGACTGGGCCAGCACCTATACATTGTTTCACTGGGGACCGATTCCCTGGGGCTTTTACCTCGTGCTGGCGTCTGCCTTTGGCTTTATGCAGCATGTGCGGAGGCGTTCCCGTCAGCGTTATTCCGAGGCTTGCCGTCCGCTGCTGGGAAAGCATACTGACGGTCTTCCGGGCCGCTGTATCGATCTTCTGGCGGTATTTGCGCTCCTGGCGGGAACTGCTACTACATTTTCTGTGGCCACGCCGCTGCTTTCTGAGGCTATCCGGGCACTTCTGCCGGTGACTCTTTCCGAGAGAAGCCTTACGCTGCTGATCCTTTTCGTGACCTGCGTGATCTACAGCATTTCCGTGATGCGGGGCATGCAGGGTGTGTCGTTTCTCGCCAAGGCCTGTACCTATCTTTTCTACGGCCTGCTTCTCTATGTCCTTCTGTTCGGAGGAGAATGCCGCTATATTCTGGAGACCGGCTTCTCTGCACTGGGACGTCTTATGCAGAATTTCTTCACCATGGCTACCTATACGGACCCGCAGCGGGAAACCGGCTTTGTACAGAGCTGGACGGTGTTCTACTGGGCCTACTGGATGGTCTGGTGCGTGGCGGCGCCCTTCTTTATCGGCACCATTTCCCGGGGCAGAACCATCCGGCAGACCATATTGGGCGGCTATGTCTTCGGTCTCGGCAGCACCCTGGTGAGCTTTATAGTTCTGGGAAATTATGCGCTGGGGCTGCAAATGCTGGGGAAGCTGGACGTGCTCTCTCTTTACCATAAGACGGAAAATCTCTATGTGACCATTGTGGGGATTCTGCAGACCCTGCCCTGTGCAGGCTTGGTGCTGATCGTGCTGATTCTGGCCATGATTGCCTTCTATGCTACATCCTTCGACTCCATTGCACTGGTGGCGGCGCAGTACAGCTACCGGGAGCTGCGGGAGGATGAGGAGCCGCATGCCTTCATGAAGGGCTTTTGGGCTGTGCTGCTGATTCTGCTGCCCATGGCGCTGGTCTTTTCCGACAGCTCCATGGCCAATCTGCAGTCTGTGTCGATCATTGCGGCCTTTCCCATCGGGCTTGTCATGCTGCTGATCACGGGAAGCTTCCTGAAGGATGCACGGCAGTATTTGAGTGTGGGGGATCAAG
>CAZJQX010000029.1:0-23785 GCA_964548305.1 uncultured Lachnospiraceae bacterium | reverse complement strand
ATGTTGTTTCATGCTCTGCCCCCTCTGCTGTCTTGTTTCCCATAAGCGCCGCCCGTGTCAACGCCTCTGCCGTTTGCTGATATCTTCTGTATACAGTATCCTGATGTTCCGTAAACCGCAGCCGAACTGCATCCGTCTTCACTTCATGCGCGCTATCCATCGGCTCACGCGTGTCCTGCACCACGCCGATGCAGACATTTCCCTCCCGGGACAGCGCCGCCAGCAGTTGCCGCCTCTCCTCGAGAAGCCGGGACGTCAGGCGATCACCCATCAGCAAAGAAATGTCATAGTCGTGCACCCAATCCATCCGGGGATTCGGACTTTCACAGTAGGCAGGCCGCCTCTCCGGCACCGCCATAAGGATGCCGCGGGATGCTCTCGGCATCGTGATGCCAATGCCTTCGGCCCGAAGTGAACGGGCAAACGCCCGGTACAGTCTCTCCCGCCCCGGCGTGCCCCAAAGCAGTACATAGGGATTTCCCGAAGCCACACTTTGCGCTTCTCCGTCTTCCCCGGCGAACAACTGCCGCCACCGCTGAAGCTGTGAATCCAGCTCTGATACCGAAAGCCCGCAGGAGGCTTCAAATCGCCGAAGCACTTCCGGTGATACGTATTCACCGCTGCGGTACAGATCGTCCGCCGAAGAAAAATCCGCCGTCAGCAGAAGACGCTGAAGATAGCCGACACCGGGATCAAAGTATTCCCGGAGAACCTCCTCCTGCATCTCCTCGGAATAGTCATAAAAGTAGGAATAAAAGGCGTCATGGACACTTTTCTCCCGGGGAAGCCCATTCTCGGCGCCTTCAAAGAGACAGTAAATCTGAATGAACAGCTCCAGCGCCGCCGTGATCCGACTCTCCCGCTTCTCATACACCGACGGAACCAGCGCCGTCAGCTCCCGCAGCAGAGCAGACAGAATCGCAGCTAACGTCTTCCCCTCCTGCGCCGGATACCCCGCTGCGTCCGGTGTAACAAACGCCGCAGGACTGAGCCATGCGGCAATCCTGCCGTCCGGAAGAAGGGGACCATACAGCGCCGCATTCATTTCCCGAAGCCCCGCTGTATCGCCTGTACACAGAATGTCCTCCTCCGCAAAATGCCGATACCAGTGATCCATCGTCAGCAGATATTCTGCCGTTTCCGAAAAAAAGCAGCGGAAGCACTCTGCTGTGGCCTTCTCCGCCGGAATCAGACGAATCCGTTCCAGCGCATCTTCATATCGCTCCTTCATAATCTCCCTGCAGCCTCCTAGCCCGTCACCAGCAGCCGGATGCCAAGGAAAATCAGCGCAATCCACAGCAGTACCAGCACCAGGGCAATGGAGCCGGCGATTTTGGCCGGCAGCATGTTGCTGCCCTTGTCCCGCAATGCCCCGGCCGTACTGAACACGGAAAGCAGAGCCGCCAGGAAGGAGCTGAGGCCCAGTGCACCGAGAACCATGGGGCCCTCGCCCTGCCGCCATACGGCCACTCCCAAACAGAAAAGCAGAAGCACAAAAGAGACCGCCACTGTGGCAATGCTCTGCCAGGTGCCGATCGAAAGCTTCTTACGGATATAGCTGTAGCGTTTCTTATTTTTCAAATTCAATCCATCTCCCGGGGTATATCTTAAGAACCATGCTGCTGCCGATAGCGTCTGCTGCGCAGCCGCTGGGTCAGATGAAAGCAGATATAGCCGCAGAGTCCTCCCAGGGTATTCAGCAGAATGTCATCCACATCGCAGCTTCCTGCCCGCAGAAAAAGCTGGGCCATCTCAATGAGCCAGGACAGAAGGTAGGCCGCAAATACCGTGTTGTACCAGTACCGCCTGCAGCGGCGGGAAAATGTCGGCAGAACGAAGCCCAGCGGCATAAAGCCGAAGACATTTCCCCAAAGGTTCAGAAGAACGCCCTTCAGCCCGATCTGCTGTGCATTCAGAAGATAGCGCCGGATCTCCACAAAGGGCTGCAGGTTATAGGTGTACTCCGCCTTCGCCATGACGCCCCGCTCCGCAAGATCCGCAAAAAACATAAGGTAGAGCAGCAAAACAATATAGAGAATGAAAAGCCCGAGACCGATCCAGCGGTTCCGGGTCATGTGCTTCTTTTTCATCAGAACGTAATTTCGTTTTTCCTTTTGAGAAGCAACGCGCCGTTCACAATGGACAGAATGCCGGTGACCACGCCGATGGTCAGGATGATCACGCCCAGTGCAATGGCTCCCGCGCCGGTATTTCGCATCGTCTTGTATACCTTTTCCATGAAAATTTCTCCTCAATCAGCCGATTTTCCAAACTTTTTCCATCATAGCATAGGCCAATCAGATTTTCCAGTAGGAAAGCATCTCCCGCGTCTGATAAGCGAGCGACCGGTAGAGGGACAGCGCCGGCAGATTCCGGGAGCTGACCTGCAGCAGGATATGCCGATAAGGGCCCTCCGGCTGGGCTTCCAGCTTTTCCAGCATTTCCCGACCGTGGCCCTGCCGCTGGTAGCGTTCGTAGACCAGCAGCCCGTAAAGATACAGCGTATCCGCATTGAAGCGGGAGAAAAATACCTCGCCAAAGGTATCGCAGAGCCCTTCTCCAGGATCCGCAATGCCGCGGGGCAGCGTTTTCATGAGAAAAAGCTCATCATAAAGATGCTCCGCCCCCAGCGCCTGCAGTGTCTCCCGGGTATCCTCCGGCAATCCCCACTGTCCTTCCGGGGAAATGTCTTTGGCGCCGGATCCCGCAGTGTCCGTCGGCGCGACTCCCTCCGCAGAAATGCAGCGCGGCTTTGTGAGAAAGCGGAAGCAGTAGCCCCGGAAATCATCCTGCAGTGCATGGAGACAAAGGGTAAAGCAGCCCAGCTGCCGGGCCGCCGGCAATGTATAGGCACAGAGCTCCAGCACCTCCTGTCCGTTCTCCGTCTCACCCAAACGATAACCGAAAAGCACCGCCAAGAGCGCCGCCTCCATGCCGCTTTCCTCCGGCTCCGTATTCCGCACCAGATAGAAGAAATCCCCGTCCGGCTCGGTGGAATAGCCGGTTCCGTCTGCTTCGTTGCAGCAGCGGATCAGCTCCTCTATGCTGTCCCAGTCTTCATCCTCCAGTGTCAGCACCAGCTCTGCTTCCATGCGCAATTCTCCTTTACCAAACAAAGAAGGCGGGCAGGAAATCCTGCCCGCCCTGTTTATCGTGTCTTACTTCAGCTTCAGGGGATCCAGATGCCAGATCTCGTCCACGTACTCCTGGATGGTACGATCGGAGGTGAACTTTCCGGCATTTGCGGTGTTAAGGATAGCAGCTCTTGCCCACCAGCTCTCATCGCCGAATCTGGAAATGGCTCTGTTCTGCGCCTCATCATATGCAGCGAAATCCTTCAGGATGAAGTAGCGGTCTGCACGGTCAGACTCATTGGTATTCAGCAGTGAGTCATAGAGCGGACGGAACAGCTCCGGGTTCTCCGGGCTGTAGAAGCCGTTTACCAGCTGCATCAGCACACGGCGGATATCCTGGTTGCTGTTGAAGATATCCATCGGATGGTAGTCATTGGAGTGCTCCAGGGCGATGACCTCATCAGAGGACATACCGAAGATGAAGGCATTCTCCTCGCCGACTTCCTTAACGATCTCAATGTTGGCGCCGTCCATCGTACCGATGGTCAGGGCACCATTCAGCATGAGCTTCATGTTGGAGGTACCTGATGCCTCCTTAGAGGCTGTCGAGATCTGCTCGGAAAGGTCCGCTGCCGGGATAATGATCTCAGCGTTGGAAACACGGTAATCCTCGATGAATACCACCTTGATCTTTCCGTTGATGGAAGCGTCGTTGTTGATGACATTGGCTACGTTGTTGATGAGCTTGATGGTCAGCTTCGCTGTCTTGTAGCCTGCAGCTGCCTTCGCGCCGAAAATGTATACATGCGGATGGAACTCCATATCCGGATGATCCTTCAGCTGATTGTATACATACATCACATGCAGGATGTTCATGAGCTGTCTCTTGTACTCATGAAGACGCTTTACCATTACATCAAAGATAGCATCTGTGGACACCTCAATGCCGTTGTGCTCGCGGATGTACTTGGCCAGACGCTCCTTGTTGTGGCGCTTGATGGCCATGAACTCAGCCTGCACCTTCGGATCATCGGCGTAAACCTCCAGCTTCTTCAGCTTATCCAGGTCTGTGATCCACTGGTCGCCGATCTTCTCGGTGATCCAGGAAGCCAGCTCCGGGTTGGCATGAAGCAGCCATCTTCTCTGGGTGATGCCGTTGGTCTTGTTGGAGAACTTCTCCGGATACATCTCGTAGAAGTCATGGAGTGTTTCCTTCTTCAGAATCTCCGTATGCAGCTTTGCCACACCGTTTACCGCATGACCGCCCACGATAGCAAGATGCGCCATCTTCACAACACCGTCGTAGATAATTGCCATCTTGGAAATCTTGTACTCTGCGTTCTCCGGATACTTGGCACGGATCTCATCGCAGAATCTGCGGTTGATCTCCTCTACGATCTGGTAGATACGGGGCAGGAGCTTGGAGAACAGCTCGATGGGCCACTTCTCCAGGGCCTCCGCCATGATGGTATGGTTTGTATAAGCGCAGGTCTTGATGGTGATGTCCCAGGCCTCATCCCACTCGAGATTATAGTCGTCCATGAGGACACGCATGAGCTCTGCCACAGCCACGGTCGGGTGTGTATCGTTCAGCTGGAAGGCCACCTTCTCATACAGATGATGGATGTCTCCGTTGTGACGGTCCACATACTCCTTCACGGCAGTCTGTACAGATGCACTGATGAAGAAATACTGCTGGCGAAGACGCAGCTCCTTACCGGCATAGTGGTTGTCGTTGGGGTACAGCACCTCAACAATGTTCCGGGCCATATTCTCAGACTCCACTGCCTTCTGGTAGTTGCCCTTGTCGAACTCCTCCAGCTGGAAAGTATCCTTAGCCTGTGCATCCCAGACACGAAGTGTATCCACCACACGGTTGCCGTAGCCGACTACCGGTGTGTCGTAAGGAATGGCAATCACCGCCTGATAGCCCTTCTGCACGAAATGCAGCTTGCCGTTGTCATTGATGGTCTCTACCCAGCCGCCGAAGCGCACTTCCTTGGAAAGCTCTGTCCGACGCAGCTCAAAGGGATTGCCGTCCCGCAGCCAGTCATCCGGTACTTCTCTCTGGTAGCCGTCAGCAATCTGCTGCTTAAACATACCATACTTATAACGAATGCCGCAGCCGCAGGCCCAGTAGCCCAGTGTTGCCAGAGAATCCAGGAAGCAGGCAGCCAGTCGTCCCAGACCGCCGTTGCCGAGTGCCCAATCCGGCTCCTCGTCCTCCAGAGAGGTGAGATCCAGTCCCAGCTCCTCAATGGCATCGCGGATTTCCTTGTGCGCGCAGAGATTGATGATATTGTTGCCCAGTGCCCGTCCCATCAGGAACTCCATGGACAGATAGTAAACCCTCTTATTGTCATTCTTCTCGGTGGATTTCTGTGTTGCCATCCAGTCATCAATGATGACGTCCTGCACAGCGGCAGCCACCGCATGAAATGCTTCCTTATTGTTCAGCTCCGTCAGATCACGTCTGAAGAGCTTTCTGGCATTGCTTTGAATCTCTTTTTTGAATAAAGCCTTGTCGAACTTCGCCATATGTACCCCCATTATTTTATCGAGTTATCCAGGTGACTTATACCATATTTGCCGGGATGTCGCAAGCAGACACCCCGGCAAATCCTGCGGAATTACCGTTTTTTTACGGAAAGCTTCAGGCTTTCACCATTAATATCCCATTCCTTCTGATACTCGGAAGCCTCTGCTGCCGTGTATTCCAGAGAATCTGCCATCACCGCTGTGCGGATCATATCGGCATTTTTCTCAACCAGAGCAGTCAGCTTCTCATTGTCCCAGGCATGAACGGAAATGTGGTCCATCACCTCAAAACCGGCTTCCTTACGCATGGTCTGGAGCTTACTGATGATCTCCCGGACGAATCCCTCTTCGAGAAGCGCTTCTGTCAGATTCGTATCCAGCACCACGGTCAGGGCATTGTCCTCTTCCGTGATGAAGCCGCCCTTTTCGGAAACATCGATCAGCAGATCATCCTTAGTCAGTACCACCTCGGTATCACCATCAACCGTAAAGCGGATCTCGCCCTTGCTGTTCAGGTCATCCATCGCCTGAGAACCGTCAATGTTCTGGAGATAGGTCCGGATGGCATTGAGATGCTTGCCGTACTTCGGTCCGACAGTCTTCAGCTGCGGCTTAAAGGTGTAGCTGGTGAAGTCCCGGAGATCCTCGCGGAACAGTACCTGCTTCACATTCAGCTCATCCTCCACGATGCTGGTGAAGAAGGCATCCAGCGCCTGCTCCGCCTTTACATACATGGCGCCGATGGGCTGACGGTTCTTTACGGCTGCCGCATTTCTGGCGGCACGGCCCAGAAGCACGATATGGAGCACCTCATCCATGGACTTCTCCAGTGCCGGGTCGATCATGGCCTCCGAAACCTCCGGATAGCTGCAGAGATGTACGGAAGGCGCAGCCTTCTCATCCACAGAGCATACCAGGTTCCGGTACATGGACTCGGTAATGAAGGGCACCATAGGTGCTGCCAGCTTTGCAATGGTCACCAGAGCGGTATACAGGGTCTCATAGGCATTGATCTTGTCCTGCTCCATGCCCTTCGCCCAGAAACGCTCTCTGGAGCGGCGAACATACCAGTTGGACATGTCATCCACAAACTCCTGCAGAGCTGCTGCAGCCTCGGGGATCTTGAAATCCGCCAGATTCTGATCCACGGTCTTCACTGCCGTGTTCAGCTTGCTGAGCAGCCACTTATCCATAACAGTCAGCTTATCATACTCCAGGCTGTACTTTGTCGGATCAAAATCATCAATGTTCGCATACAGCACAAAGAAAGCGTATGTATTCCACAGCGTGGACAGGAACTTTCTCTGTCCCTCTACCACCGCCTTGTCATGGAAGCGGTTCGGCAGCCAGGGTGCGGAATTTGTATAGAAAAACCAACGGATGGCATCAGCGCCGTGCTTGTTCAGCGCATCCATCGGGTCAACAGCATTTCCCTTGGACTTCGACATCTTCTGGCCGTTCTCATCCTGCACATGGCCCAGTACCAGAACATTCTGATAGGGTGCCTTGTTGAAGAGCAGTGTGGACTCAGCCAGCAGAGAGTAGAACCAGCCGCGGGTCTGATCCACGGCCTCACAGATAAACTGTGCCGGGAACTGAGACTCGAAGAGCTCTTTGTTCTCGAAGGGATAATGATGCTGAGCATAAGGCATGGCACCGGAATCGAACCAGCAGTCGATCACCTCCGGTACACGCTTCATGCTGCCGCCGCATTCCGGACAGGTGCAGGTCAGCTGATCCACATAGGGCTTGTGAAGCTCGATATGCTCATAGCCCACATAATCAGAGGAATAGCCCTCCTTACCCTTGGCCTTCAGAGAAGCCAGCACCTCGTCATAGTTGCCGCATCTCTCGCGCAGCTCGGCGATGGAGCCGATGGCATCCTGATGGCCGCAGCTCTCACACTTCCAGATGTTGAGCGGTGTGCCCCAGTAACGGTTTCTGGAAAGGCCCCAGTCCTGTACGTTCTCGATCCAGTCACCGAAACGACCCTTGCCGATGGACTCCGGATACCAGTTCACGGTGTTGTTGTTCCGTACCAGGTCATCCCGGACTGCCGTCATTTTAATGAACCAGGACTCTCTTGCGTAATAAATAAGCGGTGTGCCGCAGCGCCAGCAGTGCGGATAGCTATGGGTAAACTTCGGTGCATCGAAGAGCAGCTTCCGGGAGGACAGCTCCTTCAGTACCTCCGGGTCTGCACTTACAGCGCCCTTCTTCACCTCATCCTCAGTCGGCTTGCAGCGCATGCCGCCGAAGGGGGTGCTGTCGCTCATGACACCCTTCTCATCCACAAATTTGATGAGCGGCAGGTTGTTCTCACGACCGATCCGGGCATCATCCTCACCGAAGGCCGGGGCAATGTGTACGATGCCGGTACCGTCGGAATCCGATACATAATTGTCTGCCACCACGAAATGTGCCTTCTTGTGCTGCTTCTCAGCCTCCTTGGCGGCACACTCATAAAGCGGCTCATACTCTGTTCCCACAAGCTCTGCGCCCTTATAGGTCTCCAGAACCTCGTAGGCCTTCTCGCCCTCCTTCGCCAGCGGGCCAAGCACCTTGTCCAGAAGTGATGTGCAAAGCACATAGGTCTGACCGTCAGCTGCCTTCACCTTCGCATACTCCAGTGCCGGATGCACGCAGAGTGCGGTATTGCTGGGCAGTGTCCAGGGTGTAGTCGTCCATGCCAGGAAGGAATAATCGCCGTTCTTTGCACGGAAGCGCACGATGGCGGAGCGCTCATTCAGCTCCTTGTAGCCCTGCGCCACCTCATGAGAGGACAGTGGGGTTCCGCAGCGGGGACAGTAGGGCACTACCTTGAAGCCCTCATACAGAAGTCCCTTCTTCCAGATCTCCTTCAGCGCCCACCACTCGGACTCGATAAAATCGTCGTGATAGGTAACATAGGGGTTCTCCATATCAGCCCAGAAGCCAACCTTGTAGGAGAAATCCTCCCACATGCCCTTGTACTTCCAGACGTTTTCCTTGCACAGGTCAATGAAGGGGGCAACACCATACTTCTCGATCTGTTCCTTGCCATTGATGCCGATCTGCTTCTCCACTTCCAGCTCCACCGGAAGACCGTGAGTATCCCAGCCAGCCTTACGGGGCACCATGGCTCCCTTCATGGCATGGTATCTGGGAATCATATCCTTAAACGCACGGGTTTCTACATGACCGATATGCGGCTTTCCGTTGGCCGTGGGCGGTCCGTCATAGAAAACATAGGAAGGATCACCCTCGTGCACCTTAATGGACTGCTCGAAGATATGTCCCTCTCTCCAGAAGTCTTCGACCTCCTTCTCGCGCTCGACAAAGTTCATATTGGTATCAACTTTTTTAAACATTAGCGCCTTTTCTCCTTCACTGATTTTTTGCTTACAGGCTTTTCAATTATATAAGTATGTTGATAATAAATCAAGTTTCCTCGCCGGGCTTCGCGACAGCTTGGCTGGCGGGTGCCCGGCGAGCTGCCGTTCTATCTACCTGCGGCTCACCGCATCCTCCCTCGGAAATCGCTTCCGGATGATCAGAAAGGTAATGATGTGGGCCGTAAAGGTAATGGTCCAGCTCACCGGATAGCTCATATACAGCCACTGCAGGCTGTGGAATTCCGGCAGCCGGAACAGGGTCATGATGAAAAGTATACGGAGACCGCAGGCGCCGATGAAGCTGACGATCATCGGCACAAAGCTGAAGTCCATGCCCCGCAGGGATCCCACCATGGTGTCCATGATGCCGCAGAGGAAGTAGGGGCCTGCTACAATGAGCAGCCGCTCCTGTCCGTAGCGGAGCACCTCAGGATCCGCAGTATAGAGGGACAGCAGCGTGCCGCTGAAAATGTTGGCAAGTCCGCCCAGAAGAAGCCCGACCGTAATGACACAGCCCAGACAGTTCAGAAGAATCCGGTTAATGCGGGAATACCGCCCGGCGCCGATGTTCTGACTGGTGAAGGACAGATTGGTCTGGTAAATCGCATTCATGGCCATGTAGACAAAGCCCTCCAGATTCTGACTGGCGGTGGAGCCCGCCATAGCTGTCGATCCGAAGGAATTGATGGAACTCTGGATCACCACATTGGAGAGACTGAAGACGGTGCTCTGCAGCCCCGCCGGCAGACCCACCCGGAAGATGGCCGCAAGCTTATGCCGGTCAATGCGCAGTCTGCAAAGATCCAGATGCAGCTTGCCCTTGTCCCGCACCAGCACCAGCAGCACCAGAACAGCAGAAACCGTCTGGGAAATGCTGGTGGCGATGCCGACACCGGCCACGCCGATGCCCATGCCCAGCACAAAGAAGAGATTCAGAATGACATTGATGATGCCGGCTGCCACCTGAAAGTACAGCGGCCGCTTCGTGTCTCCCACCGCCCGCAGAATGGCTGCGGAAAAATCATAGATCATCAGGGCCGGCATCCCGAGGAAGTAGATCCGGAGATAGGTAACCGAATCATTGATGACATCCTCAGGGGACCCCATCAGCTCCAGCATCGGCTTCGCCAGCGTAACGCCCACAACCAACAGCAATATGCCGGACAGAACAGCCGTAAAAATAGCCGTTTGTATGGTATCCGTCAGATCCTTCTGCCGGTCACCCGCAAAAAAGCGGGCCACACAGACATTGACGCCCACAGACAGGCCCACAAAAAAATTGATGATCAGGTTGATCAACGCCGTGGTAGAGCCCACGGCAGCCATGGCCTGGGCACCCACAAAGCGCCCCACCACGATAACATCCGCCGCATTAAAAAGAAGCTGCAGGATGCTGGCTGCCATCAGCGGCAGACTGAAGAGGACGATCTTCGGCAGAATGGCGCCTCGGGTCATATCCATTTCATAGCTTTTGCTCATGCTTCACGCTTTCTCAGGCTTCTCCCAGTCTGCTGTCCAGCGCCGCCTTCACATCCGGTGCGCTGCTGCCGATAATGATATGCACTGCCGTCTTGGAGGGACGCAGCACACCGCCAACACCGGCAGACCGCAGCTTCTTCTCATCCACCGCATCATACTGCCGGATTTCCAGCTTAAGACGCGTGCCGTCAACAGCAGAAGAAACCAGGTTTTCCTTTCCGCCGAGCCCCTCCAGCAAAATGGCCGCCACCCGGCCGTAGTCACTGGATTCCAGCGTCACATGGAGCTTGTCCTCCTCCTTGATCACATACTTCCCGCTGTTCCTTCCCTTCAGGAAGCGGTACAGCAGCACAATAGCCGCTGCGGCTACAATCAACAGTACGATTCCCAACAGCACTCCGTTCATCATTTCTCCTCTCACATCATTCTCTGGGCTTCATAGGTCTGAAGCTCCTGCACATAAAGCTGCCCCAGCTCCGACAGGGGCATTCTTTTCTTTTTGATATAACCAATGGTCATGGTTTCCTTCGTATCCAGGGGTATAGCCGTATACTCCGGCCCGTTCAGCTCCTGGCAGATGATGCCGGAGCAGAGTGTATAGCCGTTCAGTCCCACCATGATGTTTAATATGGTGGCCCGGTCATTCACCTTGATGTATTTCTTATAGTCATAGGTGCTGAGCACCTCCTCAGCGAAGTAGAAGGAATTTCGCTCTCCCTGATCGAAGGAGCAGCATGGATAATCCTGCAGATCCTTCATGGTCACCTTTTCACGGCTCGCCAGCGGATTGGATTTCGCCATAAAGGCATAGATATTGCAGGTGAACAGCGGCACAAACTCCAGAGAATCCTCCCGCAGGATCTTCCCCAGCACATTCCGGTTGAAGTCATTGAGATAAAGAATGCCGACCTCACTGACCTGGTTCTTCACATGCTCGATGATCTCAATGGTCTTCGTCTCATGCACCGCAAATTCATAAGTGTTGTCATTCTCATACTTCCGGGCCACCCGGATGAAGGCCTCCACCGCGAAGGTATAATGCTGCATGGACACCGAGAAGCGTTTTTTCCGTTTGCCGTCCCGAAGATATTTCTCCTCCATCAGCTGGTACTGCTCGGAAACCTGCCGGGCATAGCCCAGAAACTCCTCTCCCTGCGGCGTGGTCACAATGCCCCGGTTGGAGCGCATGAAGATTTTAATGCCGATCTCTTGCTCCAGGGCCTTAATGGCAGCGCTGAGGCTGGGCTGGGTGATGAAGAGCTGCTTCGCCGCCTCATTCATGGAGCCGGCATCCGCCACGGTGATCACCTGCCTAAGCTGCTGTAGCGTCATACTATCCTCCTCAGCCTCTGCGGCTCTGGGCCACCGAGGTGATCAGTCCCGCCGGATCCATGTAAACCCGGTCTCCGGTGAGATAGTTCTGCGTCATCAGTCCCATGGGCTGCATGCTGGAAATGCCGTTTTCCGTCACTGCCGTTTCCAACACCGCATTCTGCCGGAAGCAGCCGTCGCCGGAATAGAGCAGCGCACCGGTGCTCCGGTCATAGAGCTTCATGGCCTTAAAGGTAATAAAGGAATAGCCGTTCAGACTGTCCCTTACGATCTGTCCGGGACTGGTGAACTCCACTGTCGCGTCCGGATGCTCCTCCAGAATCTTCGCATAGCGAGCGGTTTTGTCATTAAGTCCCTCCACCGCCTTGCCGTTCCGCATCCGGGAGCCGTAGGCCGAAAGCTTCGTGCCGTCCGGTGCCGTGGTGTCCATCAATGCAGCGCCGTCCTCTCCCACATAGAAGTTTCCGACCCACTGATTTTTCAGCATAATGCCGTCATCTCCAAGAGCGTACCACTTCCCGCCGTCGGTGATCCAGCCTGTCATCATCCGGGAATCAACGAGATAGTACCAGGTATCCTCTCCGGCCTGCAGCCAGCCGTTATAGGATGCTAATGTCTTCGTCTCTGCTGTCTCGGCCGTTTCCGAAGCCGCAGCCGCGCCGCTTTCTGCATTTTCCGTGTCAGGCAGCTGATAAAAGTACCATTCTCCGTTTTTCTGCTGCCAGACATCCTTTGCCATTGCCGGTGCCGCCCCCAGCCAAAGACAGGAAAGCAGCGCCATTATGATTTTCCACTTCATCTGTATTCCTCCGGTTCTTCATACGAGGCTTGCTTCATTCAAGCAAGGTAACTGTTTAGCACCGCATCGCCACAGTGCTAAACAATTACCAAGCAAGGGATTATAGCACAAAAGCTCCCTCAGGAAAAGATTTCCGCCAATGCACTGCGGATCTCCGCTTCGCTGCCCTGCAAACTGCCCTGCACCATGGCGGCCTGTCCGCCGCCCCGTCCGGAAAACCGGGTGTTCAGCGCCTTTCCCAACGGCCGCACATCCTCGGTCATGCTACCGATCACATAGGTGCCGCCCTCACCGAAGACCGCCGCAATCCGCGCACCGGTGTTCTTCATAAGATAGTCACAGCACTTCCGAAGCTCCACGCCCTTCATATCCTCCTCAAAATCACAGAGCACGCCGCGGTCTGCCAGTGCGTCCTTTGCCGCCTTCTCGTCTGCAGCTGTCTCTTCGGCTCCTTCTGCCGCCGTACCGAAAATCCGGGCATATTCCGCCGCCTTCTGCTGAAAAGCCCGTTCGTTGAGCGCCGCAATGCGCTGCCGCTGCCGCTGGTTTTCAAGAAGCAGCGCCTCCACTGTAGCCACCGTCTCCTCCGGCTTCACCGAAAGGCGCCGTGAAATATTCAGCACAGTTTCGTGCTTCCGCTCATAGTCCCGGAAAGCATCCAGACCGCAGAGCATTTCAATGCGGACACCGCCCCGGTGACTGACGGCAGACAGCAGCTTGATGCAGCCGATCTCTCCCGTCCGCTCCACATGCGTGCCGCAGCAGGCGCAGAGGTCCGTTCCCGGAATCCGCACCAGCCGCACCGGACCGGACAATGCCTTCTTGCTGCGGTAATCCAGTGCCGCCAGCTCCTCTGCTGTGGGGTAGAACACCTCAATAGGAAGATCCTGCCGCACAACTGCATTGGCCTCCTGCTCGATGCGCTGAAGGCTGTCCCAATCAATGGGGCCGTTGAAATCAATAGTGATGAGGGGCTGTTCCTCCTCCATATGCATATGAAAGCCCACATTATCATAGCCGTAGTCCCGGTGCACAAGGCCTGAAATGATGTGCTCGCCGGAGTGATTCTGCGTATTCCGCATCCGCCATTTCCAGTCAATCGCGCACTGTACGCGCTGCCCGGACACAAGCGGCCCGTCCGTATAGAGAACCGCGCCGTCCTGTCCCTCCCGGGTGTCCAGGACATGCACGCCGAAGACATTATCCTCTGTATCCTGCGGCAATGAAATGAAGCCCCGGTCCCCGGGCTGACCGCCGCCCTCGGGATAAAAGCCCTCCTCGGAAAGCGTCAGCTGCCAGACAGCCGGCTGCTCCGGAAAACGCGCCAGCACTGCCGCCTCCGTCACCGCTTCACAGCTTCTCACCGTCGCCGAAAATTCCTTCACATAGGGATATTGATAATATAATGCCTTCTGGTTCATGATTCTCTCCTGTCCCGGGAATTCCGCTTCCCGTCTGTCGGGAGTATAGCACATCCCGGAAGGCTGTGCTATGATGAGTGCGGCAAGTTGCCGACAAACAACATATATGAGGTAAATCAGATGAAAAAGGAACTGACGCTCCTGCGGCAGAAAATGCAGGAGCAGAGCATTGATGTCTGCCTGATTCCGATGGACGACTTCCATCAGAGCGAGCATGTGTCGGACTATTTCAAGACCATCGAATACATCACCGGCTTCACCGGCGACAGCTGTAAGCTGGTGGTAACACAGGATGCCTCGAAGCTCTTTACCGACGGCCGTTACTTCATTCAGGCCGAGAAGGAACTCGCCGGCAGCGGCACCGAGCTTATGAAGATGGGCGAAAAGGGCGTGCCCACGCTGACAGAATACATTCGCAGCGTGCTGCCGGCAGACGGCAGTCTGGGCTTTGACGGCCGCTGTGTGGACTTCCGTCTGGGTTCGGAGCTCAGCGACATCGCCATGGAGAAAAATGCGGCGCTCGTCTGGGATGCGGATCTTGTGGGGGAAATCTGGGAGAATCGCCCCGCCCTGCCGGAAAGCCGGGTCTGGATTCTGGAGGAACGCTGGGCCGGAAAGAGTGCCGCCGAGAAACTTGCTGAGCTCCGGGCCGACATGGAAAAGGCCGGCGCCGAGGTCCATGTCATTGCCAGCCTCGATGACATCGCCTGGCTTCTCAACCTGCGGGGAAATGACGTGCTCTGCACCCCGGTGTTCCTTTCCTATTTTCTCGTGACGAAGCAGCAGGCCTTCCTCTTCGCCAACGAAGCGAACTTTGACGAAGAGGTCCGGGAATATCTCAAGACCCTGGAGGTTCGTCTCCTGCCCTACAACGGCATCTACGAAGCCGTAAAGCAGCTTCGGAATCAGACCATCCTGCTGGAGACCGGCAAAACCAACTACGCCCTCATCTCGGCGTTGGACAGCTCCATGAAGCCCGTGGACCGGCTGCTGCCCAGCTCTTACCGGAAGGCCATCAAGAACCCGGTGGAAATCGAAAACGAAAAGGAAGCGCATATCCGTGACGGCATCGCCATCACGAAGTTCTGCTATTTCATGAAGCATGCCTATGATGCACAGGGCACCCTCACCGACTGGGCAAAGGCACGCCTGCAGGCGGATACCCTGACGGAAATCACAGCCTCGGACTATCTGGAGCGGCTGCGCCGGGAGCAGGACGGCTTCGTGGAGCTAAGCTTCACCACCATTTCCGCCTACGGGGAAAATGCTGCCTTGCCCCACTATTCACCTTCCCGGGAGCATGATGTTGTGATCGAACCCCACGGGCTCTATCTGGTGGACTCCGGCGGACACTATCTCATGGGCACCACTGACATTACCCGTACCATGGCCATGGGTCCCATCACAGAAACCGAACGGCACCACTTCACCCTGGTCTGTCAGGCCATGCTGCGGCTCGCCGATGTGCAGATCCTGCACGGCTCCTGCGGCGTCACCTTCGACTATTCCGCCCGGGAGCTGTTCTGGAAGGAGGGGCTCAACTTCAATCACGGCACCGGTCACGGTGTGGGCTATCTCCTGAATGTTCACGAGCGCCCCAACGGCATCCGCTACCGCCTCGTGCCGGAGAGAATGGACTCCGCTGCCTTCGAGCCGGGACACATCACCTCCGATGAGCCGGGTATCTATATTGAGGGCTCCCACGGCATCCGCACGGAAAACATGACGGTCTGCAAAAAAGCTTTTGAGAATGAATTCGGCGAATTCCTGCGCTTCGAGTTCCTCACCATGTGCCCCATCGATCTGGACGCACTGGATCCGGGCAGCATGGAAACGCATGACATCGAGCTGCTGAACCGCTACCATGCCACGGTCTATGAAAAGCTGTCGCCGTACTTTGAGGGCGAAGAGCTGCAGTGGCTGCAGGAAGCAACAAGAGCAATCTAAGCTGCTATATAAAAAGGAAGGCTTTGCAAAGCAAAGCCTTCCTTTTGTAGCTTACAGATCCTCGTTCTTAACTATCGTATCGCAGTAGATGCACCGGTACTGGCGCTTCTCGCGGTCTGCCAGCTTGAACACCTGGGGCAGCTCCTGCTCTGTGGAGCTGATGCAACGGGGATTCCGGCAGCACAGCACATTCCGCAGGGTCTCCGGCAGCGTCAGCGCCGCCTTCTTGATGCTCTTCCCGTCCTGAATGTAGTTCACGGTGATGTCCGGATCGATATATCCCAGCACATCCAGATCCAGATCGATGTCCTCGGAGATCTTAACGATATCCTTCTTTCCCATCTTATGAGAAGTACAGTTCTGGATCAGGGCCACCTGACTGCTGAGCTTGTCCAGTCCCAGATACTTGTATACAATCATGCTCTTGCCGGCCTTGATGTGGTCCAGCACAATTCCGTTTTCAATGCCATCAATTTTCATGTCTCTGTCCTCTCTACGCCGTCTTACTTGTCCAGTCCCAGTAAATACAGAATCAGTGCCATACGCATCTGCTTACCGCAGAGTGTCTGGTAGAAGTACTTGGCTCTCGGGTCCTTGTCCACCGCAACGGAGATCTCGTTGACACGGGGCAGCGGATGCAGAATCGCCATATCCGGCTTAGCCGCCTTGAGGCGCTCCGGTGTCAGGATGTAGATGTCCTTCAAACGGAGATAATCCTCCTCGTTGAAGAAGCGTTCCTTCTGAACACGGGTCATGTACAGGATGTCAAGCTCCGGAATCGCATCCTCCAGAGAGGTGGTCTCCCGGAAGTCCACGCCGGCATCCTTCAGCTTCTCGATCTCATAATCCGGCAGGCGCAGCTCCTCCGGAGAAATCAGGATATAGCGATTTCCCGGATAGCGCAGCATGGCATCAATAAGGGAATGCACGGTACGGCCGAACTTCAGGTCGCCGCAGAGTCCCAGCGTCATGTTCTCCAGGCTGCCGCGATTACGCTGAATCGTCAGGATATCCGCCAAAGTCTGGGTCGGATGGAAATGTCCGCCGTCGCCGGCATTAACGAAGGGAACCGTGGTATGCATGGAAGCCACCACCGGTGCGCCCTCCTTGGGATGCCGCATTGCGATGATGTCCGCATAATTGGAAACCACTTCAATCGTATCCGCCACCGACTCGCCTTTTGAAGCGGAGGAGCTGGATGCACCGGCAAAGCCGAGGCACTGTCCGCCCAGATCGAGCATTGCCGCCTCAAAGGACAGACGGGTTCTCGTGGACGGCTCAAAGAACAGTGTGGCCAGCTTCTTGTGCGCACATCTGTCCCAGTACTTCTCCGGATGCGCCTCAATATCATTTGCCACATCCACCAGATGATCGATCTCTTCTTCAGAGAGATCCAGAATGTTGATGATTGATCTTGCTTTATTTTCCATTTCATTCTCCCAGTGAAGAAGCCTGCACAGGGCAGGCTTCATAACAATACGATGCCGAACGGCTGCTCCGGTTCACCTTATCCGATCCAGCTCTCGTCAGAAGGGTTGTCGCGGAACTTCAGAATGCGCGCCTCGTCCTCCGGCTTGATGTAGTCCTCTTCCACCGCAACCTTCACCAGTGCATCCAGATCACAGAGGCTGTGGTTCTCTACATTGGCTGCTGCCAGACGATCCAGGCCCTTCTGCATGCCGTAGGTGAAAATGCTGACGATGCCCAGCACCTCGGCGCCGGCCTCACGGAGCGGATTCACGCAGTCCAGCACGGAGCCGCCGGTGGAGATCAGATCCTCGATCACAACTACCTTCTCGCCCTTCTCCAGGCGTCCCTCGATCTGGTTCTTCCGGCCATGGTCCTTGGCAGAGCCGCGCACGTAGCCCATGGGCTTTCCGAGAATGTCCGCTGCGATAGCGGCATGCGCAATACCGGCAGTGGAGGTACCGAACAATGCCTCTGCCTCCGGATACAGCTCCTGCACCTTCTCGGCAATGGCATGCTCAATCATGCTGCGCACCTCCGGATAGCTCAGTGTCAGACGGTTGTCACAGTAAATCGGGGACTTAATGCCCGATGCCCAGGTGAAGGGATCATCCGGCTTCAGAAATACAGCCTTGATTGACAGCAGTCCCTTTGCGATATCTTCCTTAGTAGTCATAACTTCCTCCCAGTTTTTATGTTTTATCAAAATGATGTTCAGTCCAATGTCTTTTATCCGACGAAATCCGCCATAGCCTGCTCATAGGCTGCCACAGGATCCTCTGCCGCGGTAATGGAGCGGCCCACCACGATGTAGTCGGAGCCGATCTGTCTGGCCTTCTCCGGTGTGGTGACTCTGGCCTGATCGCCCTTGGCGTCTCCTGCAAAACGGATGCCCGGTGTCACAGTGAGGAAATCACTGCCCACCTCGGCATGAATCTGTCCTGCCTCAAGCGGAGAGCAAACCACGCCGTCCAGACCGGCAGCCTGTGCATTCTTCGCATACTGTACCACCACCTCGTTGATGGGACGGTCGATGAGGATCTCTCCGGTCATCTTCTCCTGGGAGGTAGAGGTCAGCTGGGTCACAGCGATCAACAGGGGACGGGTGCCGTCCTCTCTGGTAAGGCCCTCGATGGCAGCCTTCATCATGTCAATGGTACCCGAAGCATGCACATTGGTCATATCCACATCCAGATCCCGAAGGGAACGCATGCCGCCCTTTACAGTGTTGGGAATGTCGTGAAGCTTCAGATCCAGGAAAATCTTGTGGCCTCTCTTCTTAATTTCACGCACGATCTGCGGACCCTCCGCATAGAAGAGCTCCATACCGATCTTTACGAAGGGTTTTCTGCCGTGGTTCTCAAACTTGTCTAAAAATGCATAGGTTTTCTCTGCGCTGGGAAAATCCAATGCGATGATAACGTCCTTACCCATAATACTTCCTCCCTTTATTCAACACATCCGATGATGTCTGTGAGCTTTTCGATGCCCAGCTCCTGACACTTGATCGGAAGATCCTCTATAATATCCCGGCAGGCGTAGGGGTTCACCAGATTTGCCGCACCTACCTCTACCGCGCTGGCACCGGCCATCATGAATTCGATGACATCCTCTGCCGTGGAAATACCGCCCATGCCGATCACCGGAATCTTCACCGCATGGGATACCTGATACACCATCCGCACCGCCACCGGCAGAATGGCCGGGCCGGAGAAGCCGCCCATCTTGTTGGCGATTACCGGTCTTCTGCGACGAATGTCGATCCGCATGCCGAGCAGCGTATTGATGAGAGACAGTCCGTCTGCGCCCGCCTCCTCTGCTGCCTTGGCGATGCTCACGATATCCGTCACATTGGGGCTCAGCTTGATGTAAACCGGCTTCTTGGTAACCTTCCGTACTGCCCGGGTCACCTCGGCCACATTCTCTGCAGAGGTACCGAAGGCCATGCCGCCGCCATGCACGTTCGGGCAGGAGACATTAACCTCCAGGATACCGACAGAATCCACACTATCCATGGCCTCTGCCAGCTTCACGTACTCCGGCACGGAAAAGCCGGAAATGTTGGCCACCAGCGGATCGCTGAAATGCTTTGCCAATTCCGGCAGCTCCTCCTCGATCACCACCTGCATGCCCGGATTCTGAAGGCCCACGGAATTGATCAGGCCCTCCGGACACTCTGCGATGCGGGGCAGCTCATTGCCATAGCGTGCCTCCACGGTGGTTCCCTTGATGGAAATAGAGCCCAGGAGGTTCAGGTCATAAAGATCCCAGTATTCCTTGCCATAGCCGAAGGTACCGGAGGCGGGAATCACCGGATTCTTGAGGCGAATGCCGGAAAGCTCTGTACTGATATCTATCATTTCTGCACCTCCTTAGTCCCAGAGAATCTCATCATAGCGGAAAATCGGTCCGTCCTTGCAGACCCGCTTGAAGCCGTTCTTTGTCCGCTTGCTGCAGCCCATGCAGGCGCCGAAGCCGCAGCCCATCCGGGCCTCAAAGCTGAACTGTCCATCCTTCACCGCATTGTATACAGCATGCAGCATAGGCTCCGGACCGCAGCAGCAGCCATAGTCGTGGCTGCCCAGAATAGATGTGACGAAGCCCTTGGCGCCGATGGAGCCGTCCACGGTTGTCACATTCACCGGTACGCCCAAAGCCCGGAACTTCTCAACATAGAACGCATCCTCCTTTGTGTTGAAGCCCAGGGCCACATAGGGATGCTTGTTCTCTGCCACCAGCTTCTTACAAAGTGCATAGAGAGGCGGTACGCCCACGCCGCCGCCGGCCAGCACCGCACCATCCGGAATATCCGCCGTGCGGTAGCCGTTGCCGAGAGCCACCAGCGCCTTCAGGAATTCACCTTCTTCCATGTAGCTCATATCCTCGGTGCCGTGACCCACCACCTTGTACACCAGTGTCAGCCGATTCTTCTCATAATCACAGATGGAAATGGGGCGGCGCAGGTATCTTCCCGGCAGGGAAAGCTCTACAAACTGCCCCGGCGCCTGAATCTCACCTGTATCTCCGTCCAGCACCATTTCGAAAACGTCTCTTGCGATTTCCCGATTACTGAGAATCTTGTATTCAATCTCTTTCATCTCCGTCTCCTGTTTATGCTCTGTGTATACCCGTTTCCCGGTCATAGACGCAGCGGCCTCCCACATAGGTGGCAGCCACCTCTCCCTGAACCTCCTGACCGGCGAAGAGTGTGCTCCGTCCCATGGAATAGAATTTCTCCGGATCCACCCGCCAGCGCTTGGCGAGATCCATCACCGTGATGTCCGCCGTCACGCCGTCCTCGATGTACTGCGGGCCCGGCAGCCGGAAGATCCGGCGGGGATTCACGGCCATCAGTTCCACCAGCTTTTCCAGTGTGATGGCTCCATTTCCTTCTTCTGCCTGATCCACGCGCTTTTCTCCGCAGTCCAGCGGATTCCGCAGCACCAGATTGTGATAGAGAGAGGCGAAGCAGGTCTCCAGACCCACGATGCCGAAGGAAGACTTATCCAGTCCCCGGCTCTTCTCCTCTGCCGAATGCGGTGCATGATCCGTGATGATGCAGTCGATGGTGCCGTCCTGAATGCCCCGGATCAGCGCCTCCCGATCCTCTGCGGAACGGATCGGCGGATTCATCTTCCAGCTGCCGTCCTCCTCGAGGTCCATGTCGGTAAACATAAGATAATGCGGGCCGGTCTCGCAGGTGACGTGAACGCCCTCTGCCTTGAAGCGCCGCACATGCTCTACCGTTTCCTTGGTGGAAACATGACAGATATGGTACTGGACACCGGTTTCCTTCGCCAGCTCCATGTCCCGGGCCGCCTGCTTCCATTCGGAAGCATTGTTGATGCCCACATGACCGTGAAGCCGCGCGTATTCACCATCGTGAATGCAGCCGCCCGGCTGCAGCTCCGCCTCATCCTCACAGTGGGCCACGATCATCTTGCCGAGACCGGTCGCCTTCTCCATGGCCGCCTTCATTTCCTCGCGCTCCTGCATGCCCTTGCCGTCATCGGAAAAGGCACAGACATAGGGTGCCAGACCCTCCATATCCGAGAGACTGCCGTGTCCGGTCTGCTCCTCCGTGATGCTGCCGTAGGGATAGACATGCACCAGCGCATCTCTTTCGATGCAGTCCAGCTCCTGCTGAAGACGCGGCAGACTGGAGGGTGCCGGTTTCAGATTCGGCATGGCGCATACCGCCGTATAGCCGCCATGGGCCGCTGCTTCCGTTCCGCTCCTGATGGTTTCTTTATACGAAAAACCGGGCTCCCGCAAATGTACATGTACATCTGCGAGGCCCGGAATAATAAACAAGCCGTCCAGGTCCTGAACGGCTGCGTCCGCTGTATCCGTATTAGAAAAATTCAAATAAACCTTGTCATCCTTGAGGAGAACGTCCTGCTTTTGAAAGCCGTTCCGTGTGAAAATTTTCGCATTTTTGAGAAGTGTTCTGCTCACCCGTTCCTCCTTCGAAAACTTTTCCTTTTCAAGTTCCGATGGATTATATCATACGCAGAAAGCGGTGTCAAACGGCTTTATAAGCTCCGTTTTCTCTCAGGCGATCAGTACCTGTTTTCCTTCAAATGCGAAGCCATAATGGCGAATCCGTTCCTTTTCAATTCCCCGCGCAAGCAGTTCTGCATCATACTGTTTTGTCTCAATCTGCTCCAATGCAGTCTGCACAGTTTCCTTTAATGACGCTTCCTTTCGCGGATTTCTCACCTTAAACTCTAAAATAAAGGCCTTACTGTTCCCACTCTGTCTGTCCTTTGGAATCATCATCACATCATACCGTCCAAAACCGCTTTCCCGGTTGGAACGGATTTCATACTGCTCCGCCTGATCCGCAAGAAGTCCCAACACAAAACCATGGTAAAAACGCTCCGGCTCGCTCTGCTGACCGCCTTCATTTCCTGTATCAAAGAAACTGAATGTCGCAAGAGATACCTCATTCATGTAATAATTCATGGCATCCACATCACCCTGCAGAAGCGCTTTTACAAAACGATTGTAGCTCGTCTGTGTCATGCCAAACCAGCCCTTGAACATATTCGAAAACATGCTGGTCGTTTCCAGGTTTGTAATGCTTAAGTGATACCACGGTTCTCTGATCATTCCGCGATATTCCACCTGCTCTGCCTTCAGATAGCCGCTGGCCAAAAGCAGACTCCAGACCGCGTTTTCATTCTTTCCAAGCTGGTCAAACACAATCTGCTCATCAAATGTGACCACAATCCGCCGTCCCTGCAGAAGCTCTTCCATCTTTTCCTTAATGTCTCCGGAAGCCGTCTGAATCAGCCGGCTGACCAAACTGTTGGAGCTGGTAGAAGCCCAGAACGGCTGCAGTTTTCCAGTATCCAGATAGTTGGTAATGGACCAGGGATTATAAACATCATGCAGACTTCCAAAGGCAAAGCCATCATACCACTCTTTTACATCCGCCTTTTTTTCGCCAAGTCCTGCCTGTTCCAGGGCAGCAAATACTTCAGCTTCCGTAAATCCGAAGCAGTCCGCGTATTCCTCCGAGGTGATGGTGATAACCTTCAGATTATTCAAATCAGAAAATACAGACTCCTTGGACACCCGTGTAATTCCCGTCATAACTGCGCGCTCCAGATAGGGATTCGTTTTAAAAGCAGAATTAAACAGACCGCGGATAAAGCCGGTAAATTCATCCCAGTATCCCCACACATACGCTTCCTGCATGGGTGTGTCATACTCATCAAGCAGCAGGATTGTACGTTTTTTCCAGTAATGATGCAGATAGTAGCACAGATTTTTCAAAGCATCCTGCGCTGTCACATCATCCATTTCGCAGTTCATCACCTTCGTAAACTGCCGCTTTTCCGCCTCGGTAAAGCACGCTGCATCCAGAAGATAACGATGCTGCCGATAAACATCCCCGATGATATGCCGAATCTTCTGCACGGTATCTGCGTAACAGTCCTGCTTTACATCCGCAAAGCTCAAATAAATCACCGGATAGCTTCCCTGTATTTTCCGATATTCCGAATCGGACCAGATAGAAAGGCCTTCAAACAAATCGCCTCTATTCTGATACTGCAGGGAAAAAAAGCAATTCAGCATGCTCATGTTCAAAGTTTTTCCGAAGCGGCGCGGACGTGTAATCAATGTCACCGCATCCCCGGACTCCCACCAATCTTTGATAAATCTGGTCTTATCAACAAGAAAACAGCTCTGCTCCCGCAGAAAAGCAAAATCCTGACTTCCAATGCTGATTTTCTGTTTCATATAGTTGCCAGCCTTTCCTATGCATCGTGACAAAAATGCTTTTTATCCTCCACTGGGATTCGCTTCGAACTTGTCGTTCTCAGCGAACCTGCCTGCGGCAGG
>CAZJQX010000028.1:0-23810 GCA_964548305.1 uncultured Lachnospiraceae bacterium | reverse complement strand
AAATCCTGCGGCGCCACCAGCCTTGTCGCTCTGGGCGGCGGTTCTCCCATGGACGTAGCAAAAGCCGTCGGCGTACTGGCACGCTACGGCGGCAAGATCACCGATTATGAGGGCAATCACAAGGTACCCGGCCCCATTGAGCCGATCATTGCCATCCCCACCACCGCCGGCACCGGCAGTGAGGTAACTGCTTCCGCCGTCATTACCGACACCTCCCGGAACTACAAGCTCAGTGTCTTCAGCTATGAGAACATTCCGAAGTATGCCATCCTGGATCCCACGCTCATCATGAGCGCACCGGCTTCCATCGCCGCTTCCTGCGGTGTGGATGCGCTGATTCATGCCATCGAGGCCTACATTTCCCGGAATGCAACTCCCTTCAGCGATGCCATGGCTGAGAAGGCAATGGAGCTGATCGGCGCACATCTCCGCCGCTTTGTGGCAAACCGCCAGGATGAGGATGCCGCCTGCGCCATGATGCTCGGCTCTACCTTCGCCGGCATGTCCTTCGCCTGGGCCCGTCTCGGCAATGTTCACGCCATGAGCCATCCAGTCAGCGCCTACTTCAATGTTCCGCACGGTGTTGCCAACTCTATTCTCCTTCCCAACGTAATGGAGTTCAACGCACTGGCTGACCACGGCCGCTACGAAGTAATCTACAACTACATCAAGGAGGGCAATGAACCGGCCATTGACTTCACACCGGATATGCTGGTGGAGGAGCTCCGTCATCTGAATGAGCAGCTGGGTATTCCTTCCGGACTGGCTGCTGCCGGCGTCACTGCCGACAAGATCCCGGCCATGGCAAATGATGCCATCAAGAGCGGCAACATCCCCGCTAACCCTCGTGCCACAACCGTAAAGGACCTCATCATGCTGTACGAGAAAACCATGTGAGCGGAGGAGTTTGCATCAGGCAAACTCCGGAGCGACCCGACAAGCAGGTTCATCGAGAGCCTCAAGCTCGAGATGAATCCAGCGAAGCGGAACAATTCGCATCAAAAAGCGTGGACTTTCGTCCACGCTTTTCCATTTCTATGATTTGATCCTCTTCACCTGTACAGCACATCGCTTATTGCAGAAAGCAATGCCGAAAGCGAGAATTTCACGGACCCCGTCTCTTCTAAGCCCATCCGCATAATTTCTGTCTTTAATCTGCTGCAATGCACGGCTGCAGGCAGCCGTCATCTGTTCTTCTGCCTTAACCGTTTTTATTTCTACAATAAATCCCCGTGCATAGTCATCCCGTTCAACCATGATGTCACTGCGCCCGTTTCCGGTTTCCCGGTTGGAACGCACATCCCAGCTGTCACAGCCACTGAGCAGAGCCAGAAGAAATCCGTGATAAAAGGATTCATAGGCATCATGAAAACTCACCGTAAAGCGAAGTTGCTCCTGCAAAAGCTCCTCTATCTTTTGGCTGTAGCCGGATTCAAATGCCGCATACAGCTCTGTTCGCTTTTCCGTCTCAGCCTTCAGCTTATTCTCAAACCACGACATTACCTGCTGCTTGTAAATCTCAAGAATTTCGCGATTCGGAATTCTGAGCCTGTACATGTCACCATCCGGGTAATCGTCAATCGTCAGATATCCCGTCATATACAGTAAGCTCCAAATGTTTTCTATACTGTCGTTGATTTCACTGTGCGTCAGCTGTTCATTGAGTCTTCTGCCGATGGTCTCTCCGCCAATCAACCTTTCAATTTCCCTGCGTGCCGTACCACTTCCGGATGATTTGCGTATCAGCTCCCGCACCATATCATTCCCGCTGGTATTCAGCCAATAAGCCTTTGGTTTCGCATGCGTCGAACGCAGGAGGCTGTCGCAATAATTGATCACATCCCATGGACAGTACACATATTGTCCGCCGAAGCGATAGCCATCATACCACTCCCGCGTTTCCTCATAGTGGCTTTCAAGCCCATATGCCGAAAGCATTTCCCTGACCTCATCATCCGTAAAACCAAAATATTCGTCGAAGCTTTCATCAGAAATGGAATGAATCTTCGGATTATTCAGCCCAGTAAATATGCTTTCCCGGGATATTCATCGATCAGCAGAATAACCTTCCGGCCATAATGTTTTTCCAGCGCCGTAGGTTCCTTCAAGTGCGGTCAAACAATCAGCGTCTCTTGCAACCATGCTGAACAGCCGCACATTCTTACTCCGCCAGCGTCAGCGTTTCATTCATTCCGTACATTCGTTCCACGAGCAGTTCACCGCTGTCCGCATCCCGAATGTTGAGCTTCACATCCATGATCTTACCGGCATTTCCTCTGAGCATCGACACATACTTCACTGTCACCGTATCCTCGAGCTGCTCTATCAGCTTCTCTTCCACCTCGTCCAACTGATATCGTTCATTCAAGTACAGCTCGCCGGTGAAGTTTTCGTTGTTGAGGAGCATCAGCTCCACCTTCAGATCCGTATTGTTCTGAATATTCTCCTTCAGAAAATCCCGGTAATCCGCATAATCCTGATCCCAAAGTTCAGAATATGCCGAATCCTCCCGATGGTCGGACAGTGCATATTCCTTTTTCAGAAAGCTCCCAAGATAATCCGTCACCTTCCGCGCGCCGGAGGGATTCAGATGTGAATTCGGATCATAGCAGTCCGTGTCAAAATCCACCAGATCGAGATACTGGAAATTGATCGCCGGGACACCCTCTTCCTTCGCCAGTGCCATCGCCGCATTGGCAGCCTTCTGCGAATCCTCAGCTTCAGGAAACGGAATATTGATCAATACCGGTTCAATGTCTTCGGCCCGGCAATACTCTATAAATTTCCGAATATACTGCAGCCCAACGGTCTTTTCACTAAGCATTTCCGTTTCATCGATTCGCCGCATCTTCGCCGGCTCTGCCACTGCAATACGGGACTCCGCGCCCTTCTCCCGGCTGGCACCAGACTCTCCGAAACCAGCCTTCACCATATCGGAACTAAGCTCTGTCCAGCGATTGTGATAAATGCTCAGCGGAAGGATCAGTTCGTTTCTGCTCTGACTGTCTTCTGAAAAGATGTCTGAGGCTGCTCTGATCTTATTCAGACTCAGTGGAAATGCATCGAAGGAAAGATGTGCATAGCTGATATCCATCGCTGCAGATTGAGAACCTGCTCCAAGCACATCCAACACAGCCACCTTCGGTTTGTGGATTTCCACAGCATTTACCATAGACCAATAAGCTGCTGCAATAGAATTCGCATGCCCGCCAAAATTATAGGACGTAATGCCATAGTCCTTCCAGAGCTGCATCGGGAAGATGCCGTTGATCACATGACTGGTCCCGAAAAACAGCACATCATAATCCGTGTCCTCCTCCAGAAACGGCTTGTACTTATAGCGGCTGCTGTCCCGCAGAAATACCCGGTTCAGAAACCATATGCCGGACACAAGCATTACAAATGCCAGGACAATACCGACAACTCGCTTTGCCTTAGAATTGAAAATAGATGAAGCTTGACGCATTGTATGCATTCCCCCAGATTCCAAATATCAAAATCAACAGCACTCCACCGACAGCCGCAAGCTCCCGGAACAGCCAGTTCTGCTGCACAAGCCATGCCCGCAGCTTCACACCACGGTAATGCAGGATGTCTGTAAGCAGCAGAAAAGCGATGCCGTAAAGCAGCAGCCAGAGATTCATGCGGTCCAGACCAAGCTCATAAATACGCCCGTTCATCAGACTCAGAGGGTGCAGCTCCAGCAAGATCCGTTTGCACATTTTGAGTGCATTCATAAGTCCGTCCGCCCGGAAGAAAAGCCACGCAAAATCCACCAGTGCAAAGGTCACAAAAATCTTCCACAGACGAACAGCTGCCGTATCTGTACGGATGCCCAACTTTTCGCACAGCTTTCTTCTGTACGGCACGAAGACATTACCCAATACCTGATAGAGACCGTGCAGAAGACCCCAGGCAACAAAGGACCACTTCGCGCCATGCCAGAGACCGCTCACCAGAAATACGATCAGAATGTTGAGATAATGCCGTGCCTTCGAGCAGCGACTGCCGCCCAGCGGAAAGTAAATATAATCCCTAAGCCACGAGCTCAACGACATATGCCATCTCCGCCAGAACTCCTGAATGGAAGCCGCCAGATACGGCGTATCGAAATTTTCCGGCAGCCCGATGCCAAGCATTTCAGCTGCACCGATTGCCATCGAAGAATAGCCGTAGAAGTCGCAGTAAATCTGCACGCCGTAAATCACCGTTGCAAACACGATCTGCATGCCGGTGAAGCTGTGGTAGTCACCATAAACCACCGCCACCAGAGATGCTGCCCGATCCGAGATCACGAGCTTCAGAAAAAATCCCCAAAGCATCAGCAGAAAGCCGTTCCGCACTTTCTCATAGGAAAATGTCTTCGCCTGACGATACTGCGGAAGAAGCTTGTCGGCGCGGCCGATCGGACCGGACAGAAGCTGCGGAAAAAAAGATACAAAAAGTGCATGTGTCACAAAGCTGCGCTCCGCCGACATTTTCCCGGAATAAACATCAATAAGATAACCAAGTGCCTGGAATGTAAAAAAGGAAATGCCGACCGGCATCACGATGTCCAGCTGCGGCAGTGCAGACATACCGATGTGTTCCAGAAGCCGCGATACGTTTTCCAATGCGAAATTCGAGTACTTGTAAATCGACAGCATGCCCACAAGAGACAGAACACCCAGAATAAAGATTTTTTTCTTGAATGCCGTATTCTCTGTCCGCTTCTCCACAATAATCGCTGCAAAATAACTCAACAGCGTGCAAACCAAAAGCAGCAGGCAATAGCGCACATTCCAGCAGGCATAAAAAAAGTAGCTGCAAATCAGCAGCCAGACATTCTTCCATTTTTGCGGAATGCTGTAATACAGCAGCAGAACCACCGGAAAAAAGATCAGAAACCGAAGTGAATTAAAAGCCATTTTCCCCTACCCTATCCATCTCACAGACGCACCGATGACTAAGCCATCACTGAATCCGTGACATAAAAATCGAAGTTATTTGCTCAAACGAGCAACATTATAGCACGGATTATACATAGGATAAATAAAAACTTGCTCATTTAAGCAAATTTCTATCTTTACCGTGTTTTAGGAAGTGTGTGGTGGAATTGGAATCTCGGATCAAAAATGATGAACAAATACAGATCGGTTCGAATATCCGCCGGCTCAGAAAAGCACGGAATATGAAGGCGAATGAACTGATCTGCGCCGTGAATCTTCTGGGTGTGGATCTCAATGTCTTCAGTCTCAGCAAAATCGAAGCGAACACACAGCACATCAAAGCCTCGCAATTCCGCGCCATCGTCACTGTCCTAGAGTGTGATCCCATGGAGCTGCTGAAGGAAAGCAGCTAAGAATACAAAATTCAGCACAAGAACAGCCGGGCCGATTCTCTCTCGAATCGGCCCGGCTGTTCTATCGAAGGCATTTCCCTATATAATTCAGCTTGCACCGGAATACCAGCGCGGACACGCTTTTATCTTTACTTCCGCTTACTGTCCATGCGGGACACCACTATTGCGCAGGATGCATCGCCGGTGATGTTTACGACCGTTCGGCCCATGTCGAAGACACGGTCAATGCCGGCTACCAGTGCGATGCCGTCCACCGGAAGTCCTACAGAGGTCAGCACCATGGTGAGCATGACCATGCCGGCGCCGGGTACGCCGGCAGTTCCGATGGAGGCAAGGGTCGCGGTCAGCACGATGGTCAGCATCTGCGGCAGTGTCAGCTGAATGCCGTAGCAGGCCGCAATGAAGATCGCACAGACGCCCTGGTAAATTGCGGTGCCGTCCATGTTAATGGTGGCACCGAGCGGCAGCACGAAGCTGGATACCTCCTTGGAGGCGCCCAGATTCTCCACACATTCCATGTTGATCGGCAGCGTACCCACGGAGGAAGCGCTGGAGAACGCAAACATCATGGCCGGCATCATTCCCTTGAAGAATTTTCCCGGCGTCATGCCGCCCAGCGACCAGACCGCACCGGAATAAACCACCACCGCATGCACGATATAGCAGGTGTATGCCGCCAGCAGCACCATTGCGAGAGAACCGATGATGGACGCGCCGTTCTCCGCCACCACCGGACAGAGCAGACAGAACACACCGATCGGCGAGAGCTTCAGAATCATTTCCATGCACTTCATGAAGACCACATTGGCGCTGTTGATAAGCTTCACCATCGGCTCGGCCTCCTGTCCCACCAGAATGATGGCGAAACCGATGAGCAGCGCCATCACGATGACCTGCAGCATCGAAGCATCATAGAGCGGCTTGATGAAGTTGGACGGGAAAATGTTGACGAGCGTATCCATGAAGCTGGTACTCTCTGCCGCCTCATAGCTGAGATCCGTTGTGGCGATCACCGGGAAGCCGGCCTTGAACAGGCTGCCGCCCACGAGACCGATCACCGTCGCAAAGGCCGTCGTACACATATAGTACACGACCGTCTTGAGTCCGATCGAACCCACACGCTTGATGTCCGACATGGAGATGATGCCGCTGAGAATCGACAGCAGCACAATCGGCACCACAATGAACTTCAAAAGATTCAGGAAGATCGTGCCGAAGGGCTTAATGTAGGTGTTCGCGAAATCCGCGTGGTTTCCCAGTGCAATGCCCGCGAGAATCGCGAGCAACAGCGCAATAAAAATCTGTGTGGCCAGCGGCATTTTTTTCTTTTCCATACTCATCTCCTTAAAAACTTCCAGATTTCCCAGAGCACAAGGCTCAGCAGCATTCCCAGCAGCACATCCACAACAGAGTGCTGCTTAATGAACATTGTCGCCAGTATGATCAGTAGGGAAATGACGGCGACACCACATTTCCACCCCTTCGAAATATCCCGACACTCCCAGACCGTGAGCAATATGGCCATCGTGCTGGAGACATGCATACTCGGGCAGACGTTCTGCGGCGGATCCCCTGCCCGCAGCAGCCGGATTGCCTGAGAACAGAGATCATTTCCCGGAAGCTCCGTCCGGATGTCAATACCGTTCGGATACAGCACATAGGTGATAAGACATACTGTATAACCCGCAAAGAGAATGAAACAAAGCTTCAGAAAATCCTCCCGCTTTCCGAATACCAGGAACCAGAGCAGAGCACCCGGAAACAGCCCCCACCAAAAGGCATAGGGAATAAAGAAGGCCGGGATGGTGGGAATCAGTGCGTCGATCGGACACTGAATCAGATGGAATTCCTTCGCCGGAAAGAGCTCCAGAATGCCGAACACGACAAGATAAGCCGGAATGTACAGCAGCCACAGGCCATAGCGGTGACCATCAAGCCAGTTTCTCAGCTTTGTTTTTTTCTCCATGACACCTCTCTCAAAAAGTGCTGTGGTTTACGCCACAGCACCAAATACTTAGGAAAGTACTGATTTAATCAGCGTTTCCTCAGCCCGCCTGTTCGAACTGGCTCTCATACAGCTTTGCATAGAAGCCCTTCTTTTCCAACAGCTCCTCATGCTTGCCCTGCTCAATGATATTTCCATCCTTCATTACGAGTATCGTGTCGGCATTCCGGATCGTGGACAGACGATGTGCTACAATAAAGGAAGTTCTTCCCTCCATCATGCGGTCAAAGGCATGCTGGATATGCAGCTCGGTTCGGGTATCAATGGAACTCGTCGCCTCGTCGAGAATCAGCATCGGCGGCAGCCGCAGCATAAGACGCGCTATGCACAGAAGCTGCTTCTGTCCCTGGGACAGTGAACCGCCGTCCTCGCTGAGTATCGTATCATAGCCCTGTGGCAGTCGACGAATGAAGCCGTCACAGTGCGCCTTCTTTGCCGCCTCCACGATCTCATCCATGGTGGCATCCGGCTTTCCGTAGGAAATATTGTCCTTGATGGAGGCCGATTTCAGCCAGGTCTCCTGCAACACCATGCCGAAACTGTTGCGGAGGCTCTCCCGCGTCATCGCACGATTGTCAATGCCGTCCACACGGATGGCGCCCTCATCCACCTCATAGAAGCGCATCAGCAGATTGATCAAGGTCGACTTGCCGCAGCCGGTGGGCCCGACAATCGCCACTGTCTCACCTGGATTCACATGCACCTTGAGGTCCTGCAGCAGCTTCTTCGACTTGTCATAGCTGAACCAGATATGGTCAATGTCAATTTCGCCGCGGGATTCCGTCAGCACAGCCGCATTTTCTTGATCCGGCTCCATGCCCGGCTCATCGATCAGCTCGAATACCCGGGCAGCGCTGGCAAGCGCGTTCTGCAGCTCCGTCACCACGCCGGAGATTTCATTGAACGGCTTGGTATACTGATTGGCATAGCTCAGGAATGAGGTCAGCTCACCGACCGTCAGCGCGCCGCGGATTGCCAGTCCCGCACCGGTTCCGGCCACCACAGCATATACCAGAGAGTTGACAAAGCGCGTCATCGGATTCACCAGTGAGCTATAGAAGGTCGCCCGGAGAGAATAGCCGGACAGCGTCTCATTGATCTCATCGAAATGCTTCTGCGCCTCCTCTTCATGTGAAAACGCCTTCACCAGCTTGAGGTTTCCGACCATTTCATTGGTGAATGCCGTCAGCGCACCGCGGAATTCCGACTGGTGCCGGAACAGACTGTAGGTCTTCTTCGCAATGAAACCGGCCACAAGGAAGGAAATCGGCGTCAGCAGCACCACGAGGCAGGCGATCAGCGGATTGATCATAAACATGAAGATCAGGGTTCCGACTATGGTCATCGCACTGGTGAAGAGCTGCGTAAAGCCCATCAGCAGTCCCTGCGAAAACTGATCGATATCCGTGATCACGCGGCTCACCAGATCTCCAGCCGGATGTGCATCCAGATAGGACACCGGCAAATCCTGCAGATGATTAAAGGCACGGGTACGGATGTCCTCCACCACCTGATAGGTCACCACATTGTTGATGTGGTTCATCAGCCACTGGCTGAGCGCCGTACAGAGGATCAGCACCGCCATGGTCTTCAGAATTTTGAAAAGTCCCGGAAAATCCACATTTCCCGGTCCCACGATGCGGTCAATGGCATGACCGGTCATAATGGGGATGTAGAGTGTCAGCACCACCGTAATTGCCGCAAGCAACACAGAAAGCAGCACGAGATGCATATATTTCCGGATATAGCGGAGGATTCGCTGCAGCGTCCGCTTATCCGTCTGATTGAATTTTCTGATTTTTGCCTTTGCCATGCTTGCCTCCTCACCGCTCGGCCTCAGCCTGTGACAGCTGAGACATGCAGATCTCATGATAAACGCTGCAGGATTCAAACAGCTCCTTATGGGTACCGATGCCTGCTACCCTGCCCTCGTCCAGCACGATAATGCGGGCGGCACCGCGTACCGTGGCCACACGCTGCGACACAAGGAAAACAGTTGTATTTTCCGTATCCTCACGAATCGCACGGCGAAGCGCGGCATCCGTCGCAAAGTCGAGTGCCGAGGCAGAATCGTCCAGAATCAGAATTTCCGGTTTCCGCACCAGTGCCCGGGCGATGCAGAGACGCTGCTTCTGTCCGCCGGAGAGATTTCTTCCCTCCTGCTCAATCTTAAAGTCGAGACCCTCGCCCTTTTCTTTCACAAAATCATAGGCCTGCGCGGTCTTCAGCGCCGCATAGATTTCCGCATCCGATGCATTTTTCTTTCCCCACTGCATGTTTTCACGGAGCGTGCCGGAGAACAGCACCGATTTCTGCGGCACCACGCCGATGCGCTCACGCAGCACCGAAGTGTCGTATTCCCGCACATCCGTGCCGTAGAGGGAAATGCTGCCGGCCGCCACATCATAGAAGCGCGGCAGAAGGTTCATCAGCGTCGACTTACCGGCACCGGTACCGCCGATCACGCCGATGGTCTCGCCCTTCTGTACCTCAAAGCTTACGTCCGAAAGCGCCAAGGCACCGCCCTCGCTGTAGCGGAAATCCACATGCTCATAGGATATGAACGGCACAGCTGTATGCTTCGGCTGCTTCTCCGTACCGCTGACCACTGCACTCTTTTCTTCGAAAATGCCGTCAACGCGCTTGAGGCAGGCATACGCCTTCGAAATCTGAATGCCGAGGTTTGCCAGCTTGATGAGCTCCACCAGAATCTGGTTCATGTAGTTCACCAGCGCAACGACTTTGCCCTGGGACAGCACACCGGTATTCACCAGATTACCTCCGGCCAGCACCAGTGCCACCACACTGAGGTTGATGATCACATAGGTCACCGGATTCAGCAAAGCGGAGATTTTTCCGACACTCACCTGCATCTTCGTCAGCAGATCATTTTCATTCCGAAATTCCGTCTTCTCGGAGCTCTGCCGATTGAAGGCCCGCACCACACGGACACCCAGCAGGTTCTCGCGGGTCGTCTTCATTACCCTGTCCAGCTGCTTCTGCACATTCTGGTACATGGGCGCGGTGGTCAGCATAATGCCGAACACAACGACAGCCAGCAGCGGAATGGTCACGCAGAACACAAGTGCAGCCTTCACGTTAATGGTAAAGGCCATCACCATGGCACCGATCACGATAAAGGGAGATCTCATGAACAGACGCAGCGTCATGTTGACACCGCCCTCGATCTGGTTGATGTCTGAGGTCATGCGGGTGATCAGTGTGGAGGTTCCCAGCCGGTCAATTTCCTGATACCCAAGGGAATTGATGTGTCGAAACAGATCCGCACGCATTCCCTTTCCGGTATGAATGGCCACCTTTGCCGAGAAATACTGCGCCGTCACCGAACAGCAGAGACCGATCAGCGCCAGCAGCAGAAGCAGAAGTCCCATCCGGACAACATAGCCGTAATCCCGGCTCTGAATGCCCACGTCAATCATGCTGGAAATCACCAGCGGCACGAAGAGCTCAAAGCATGCCTCCAGACATTTGAAAAGCGGTGCCAGCACCGCCTTGAATTTGTAATCCTTTACATAGGATAAAAGCCGCTTCATAAAGGAATCCCCCTTCAGTAAATAATCGTCCCTATAGCTTACTCGCTTTCTGCATTTTTTTCAATGCATGCTTAGAAAGGCGCAGATTAACGTGCTTTCCTATCCGGATTTGCGTTGAAAATCCTCAGCGATTCAGCCAGTAATCAAAGGCGGCCTTGGCAATGGGTGCCGCGGTTCTGCCGCCGGTTTCGCCATCCTCTACCAGCACACAGACCGCAAGCTGCGGATCGTCCAGCGGCGCGAATCCGGTAAACCAGGCGTCCGTCTTAACGCTGCCATCCTCTGTGTACTCAGCCGAGCCGGTTTTTCCTGCTGCCGCATAATCATCTGTCTTGAGCTTCGAGGCCGTGCCGTCCGTCACAACCTTTCGCATAAAGGAAGACAGTACGGCTGCCTCCTCACTGCTCATCAGCTGTTTCTCTTCACTCTCTCCAAAGCTCTTCACCAGCTTTCCGTCCGCCGACTCTATCCGCTCCAGAAGCTTCGGCGTCTGCAGCACACCGCCGTTGGCGATAGCGGCAGTAATCAGGAGATTGTGCAGCGGACTCATCATGGTTTCTCCCTGCCCGATGGCCGTCTGCATCATGGTCCAGACACCGGAATCCGCCGTTGCCTTAAAGCGGCTCTGGGAGCTCGTCACGGCGATGGGCAGATCTTCATTAAAATACAGCTCCTCTGCCAGCTCCCGCAGCTTTCCGGCGTCAATCTCTGTCCCAAGCTTCGCAAAGGCGCCGTTGCAGGAATCCGCAAAGGCCGTTTCCAGATCTACCGTGCCATGCTCTTCATTATCGTAACAATGCACGATCAGCTCCGGATTTTCCGGATCCTGGTAGTAGCCCTCACAGTCAAAGCGAAAATCCTGATAATCATTCGGATGCTCCCGCATGTATTCCAGCGCCACCAGAATCTTGAATGTGCTGCCCGGCGGATAGAGGCCCTGCGCGGCACGATTCAGCAGATTTCCGCTGGTATTGCTGTCGCTGATCAGCGTATCCCAGTCTGACAGCAGAGAATTCGGATCGTAACCCGGCTTCGACACCATGGCAACGATTTTTCCGGTCTTCGGCTCCATGCAGACCACAGCGCCCTGCCGGTCTCCCAGGGCGTCACTTACCGTCTTCTGCAGACTCACGTCCAGCGTGGTGACGACATTATCCCCCTGAGACTTCTGCTCCGTCAGCTCATTCATCACCTGCGTCACCGGATTCATGTTGGACTTCATCAGATAAAAATTGCTCACTGCCTCCAGCCCGGTCTTTCCCTTCGTGGAATAGCCAACGGCATGGGCAAACAGGGAACCCAGCGGGTATACTCTGGTTTCGGTTCCGTCCTCGGCCACATCCGTCCGCGCCAGCACCTGCCCGTCATTCGCCAGAAGCTCGCCGCGGATATACCGATTGTTAAAAACATCCATACGGGAATTGTACGGATTTCCCATAAGATCCGGCGCCTGCACCAGAATGAAGTACACCATGTAGCCGATCATACCGAAAAACAGCAGCGAAAAGAAGAAAATCGTGCCGACGATCTGACGGTTTGCGCGCTGCTTATGTTTCTTGTCGTTCTTCATCTGCGCACCTCCTTAATCGTCGAGATATTCGATATCCTCTTCATCGTAGTCCCGCCCTGCTTCGCCGGCGTATGCCGCTTCCTCATCGGCTTCGTCTTCATTTCCCTGCACAATATACAGCGCCTGTATCACAGAAAATACGATAAAACTGGCCACGAGACTGGAGCCGCCATAGCTCACAAAGGGCAGCGTCACACCGGTGGACGGAATAAACTTAATGGCACCGCCGATGGTCAGAAAAACCTGCACGATATACTCGAGAGCAAGTCCCACCGCCACCAGCTTATAGAACTGAAATTCCATGTAGGTGGCGATCATCATCATCTGCATAAAACAGCCCAGGCAAATGAGGGTGATGCAGATGGCCGTGACAGCCCCCATTTCCTCAGAAATCGCAGAGATGATAAAATCCTTCTCCACAATGGGAATGCGGTTCGGCAGCCCCTGGAAAAGCCCAAGGCCCGTCAGTCCTCCGGTGCCGATGGCAAAAAGGGACTGAATGATCTGGTAGCCCTTGTTGTCGATGTCGGCCCAGGGATCCAGCCACGCAAACACACGAGTTCGCACATGGCTGAAAAGGTGATAGGAAATGACTGCGGCCATTGCTGCCGCAGCCGAGCCCAGCGCCAGCAGGCTTTTCCGGTTTGTGGCAATAAAAAGCATGAAGAGATATGCCATGAAAAAAATGAGGGCGGAGCCCAGATCCCGGCAGAGCACCAGCACCAGCATATGGGCACCGGCCAGTCCGCTGGTGATACAGATGTCCCGGAAGTCATCGGCCAAAGCAAGCATACCCGCCATACTGAAAA
This sequence comes from uncultured Lachnospiraceae bacterium, assembly GCA_964548305.1. Lineage (GTDB taxonomy): Bacteria > Bacillota > Clostridia > Lachnospirales > Lachnospiraceae > Oribacterium. Next base: position 10,531 of record CAZJQX010000028.1, on the reverse strand, counting down.
CAAAGCTGATCTTCACGAGCTCCGAAGCCTGAAAGGTAAAGCCGCCGATCTGTATGCTCATCTTCGCCCCGTAGCTGGTGGCGCCGATGAGAAAGACAGAAAAAAGCATGAGAATGCCCACCACCGCAAAAGCATAGCGAAAGCGCATCATATCCCATATCCTGTCTATAATAAAGGGGATCACCAGTGTCAGAACAGCAGCCCCCACAATAATGACAAACTGCTTGATGGCCTTAGTCATATCCAGCCGTTCCAGCATAATCAGTCCGTAGGTCACAAAAAGACACAGATTGTTGATCAGAAGCCGGTTCATATTCCGGTACAGAAGGCGGAAAATGGAGGGATATCCGATCAGAAACGCCAGCTCTGCCATATACAAAGGAAGCACCTGCATTTCCTGCGTATTCAGGAAAATTACCAGGTGGCACAGAAAATGGATCAGCAAAATGATCCGAAACTGCCATCCGCAGAGAGGTGCCGCATCCTCCTCATCCGGGATGGAAAGGTAGCGGAAATTGCAATAGGTATACAGCACCACCAGCAGAATACAGAGATATCGGCTGGCTGTTGTGAATAAATTAACCATCAGTCCACTCCATGATGAAAATGTCCGCGGGTCAGACTGCCGGGCACCGCCAGCGACAGGATCTTTGCTGCTGTCTCACCGGACTCCACCGAAAAATCAAAGCGCTGACTGTCCGGTCGAAGCCGAAGACATTCTTCCGACAGATCGTAGAGCACACAGGGATCTGCATTGAAGATCTGATTGTAGCAATATTTGCAGTATGCCCGCACCGGCATGCTCTTCTGCATACGGTCCTTCAGTCGTGTAATGCTGTTTTTATGATCACAGCCCTCTGTTGTTCGATGTACACAGTTTGCGCTGACCATCATCGGAAGATGTCCGTATACAAGAAGCTCCCGTTTCGGCGCATTGTGACCGTTTCCTGCTGCTTCAATTTCTCTTCGAAGCTGCAAAAGCTCACGGGAATTGAGCTCAATGGGATCGGTCAGCCGCTCTGCTCCGAGTGTCTGCAGAAATTCCGCTGCCGCATGATTGTAGCCATAAACCGTATAATCGTATACCAGCTCCGGGCGGTTTTCCTCCGGAAGCGACTGCAGCTGCACTGCCTGATCCAATGTCCGCACCAGCACAGCATCCAGCTTTTCCAGATTGTTCATCACATTCTGCAGTGAATTCCTTCCGCCATCGGTCAGACGCTGAATTCGCCGCAGCCGAAGTCCCGCCAGCTTTCCCGCTGCATGAATACGCTCAAGAAGCGCCGGAAGCTGTGTATCCTCACCGATGCTTTCATCAATATAAATGAGCTGAACCCGCGGCGCCGCTAAGGCAGCCTTCAGCTGCGGGATGGTCTCCACGGATACCCGAAGCTCTGAAGGAAGCGGTGCTGCCGGTGCCTTCCAGCTCTCCGAACGCTCTGCATTGCTGCCATTCTTCGGTCTTTCGGTATTTCTTCCGGCATTTCCGCCCTTTCGCTTGTTCACAGCGACTTTTCCGATGTGTCCCTTTTCCGGCTGTTTCTCTTTCTTTGCCGAAAATTTTACCGCCTGCTTCTCTGCGGATCTTCCCTTGATCGAAGCAGATCTGCGGTCTTCATAATTCTGTTTTCCGGATCCTCTCTGCACTCTCAAGCTCTGCCTCCGTATATTTCTGCAGGGCATCCCGCCGCAGTCTGTTGAGTGCCGAAACCGGCACAAACAGCTGCTCGCCGAGACTCACCCTGATGCTCTCAAAATAGAACGGCGTTCCGCCGGTTTTGTCCAGCTGCTTTCGGATATCCTCCTCCGCTGCCGCACGACCGTCTGCCCGCGCCAGTGTATCCTCAGAAAACACTGTCACCGTTGTCACACTCGTCTCCTGCCCCTCTTCATGAATGCCGGGTTCAGCAGAAGCGGCCGATACCGTCAGCCGCATCGGTCTTCCTTCCGACAGCTCTATCTCTGCCAAAAGCGGAATTTTGCGGTTTGTGTCAAGGAAATTATTTTTTATTTTGGAAATAATTTCCTCGTTTGCCGGACGAAATGCTCTTTCCTCTGTGGCCAGCATATCCGCTCCGTTATGCTTTTTCAGATAGGACGTCACACCGCCCCTGTCAAAAATTTCATGCAGAATATCCAGATCCTTTTGATCGACACGATACCCTTCCGGATCCGTCATAGCCAGGTCCAGATACTTTCTGTATACAGAAACCACGCCTGCCGTATAGACCGGAGACTTCATCCGTCCCTCGATTTTCATGGAAAAGGCACCTGCCGCTATCAGCTCCGGCAGCATCGCAACGGTTTCCATATCCTTCATACTGAGGTAATAGCCCTTTTTTCCTGCTGCCTCATAGCAAAGACGACAGGTTCCCGCACAGCGGCCGCGGTTTCCACTGCGGCCTCCCAGAAGAGATGACATAAAGCAGGCACCGGAATAGCTGTAGCACATCGCGCCATGGACAAAAACCTCCAGCTCTATGCCGCTCTGCTGCCGAATTGTCTCTATTTCCCGCAGACTAAGCTCCCGGGCCAGAACAGCACGGGTAAATCCCAGCTGCTTCATTAATCCTGCGCTTTCCGGACTCGTTATCGTAATCTGTGTGCTGGCATGAATCTCCAGATCCGGAAACAATTGCCGCAGCAGCTGCGCTGCCCCCAGATCCTGTACAATAAGGCCGTCAACCCCCGCCTCATAATAGGGTTTTATGTACGAAAAAAGCTCCTTAAGCTCTGCATCCTTAAAGAGTATATTTACCGTCATATACAGCTTTACATGGAAGAGATGGCAATAGCGAAGAGCCTCCATTACCATATCCTCCTCTGACTCCGCAGACTCCGCAAAGGCACGGGCACCGAATTTCCGCCCGCCCATATACACGGCATCTGCACCGGCATTTACCGCAGCAATCACAGACTGCAGTGAGCCTGCCGGCGCCAGAAGCTCTGTTTTTTTCTCTCTTTCCCGCATAACTTAGTTCTTCGCTTCAGGAGAAGGCGCCGTAAAATTCTGGCTTGTCCGGTTTCTTTCCTTTTCCAGCTCTGCCAGGCGCATCTGGGTCTGCTCCAGCTGCTTCAGAGCCGCCTCCAGCTTCATCTGTACATTGATCAGGTCATGCTTTGCGGAGTAGGCCTCTCTCTGCTGCTCCTCCAGCTCCTTCTGCGCCTGACGTACCTTGTCCTGCTCTGTGAACAGGTCATCGCAGATATTGATCTCCATAAGAAGAGACTTCAGCGCATCCTCCATTTTGTTGTAGCCCTTAAAGCTCTTCCGAAAGGATGTGATCTTGCCGTTCAGATAACCTGCCACCTCATGGAGATAGCTTTCCGACTCTGCGCCGCTGAGCTGATAAATCTTACCGTCAATCACTACCTCTACTGTATTTCTCTCTGCCATTATTCTCTCCAAAAATTCCAGAAATTTGTAACCGTTCAGCACTGCATCATCACAGTGCTAAACAATTACAGAAATTTAGTTGTTGTTCAAACGTCTCTTATGATAGCACCAAGGAAGCCTGATAGGGAAGTCCAAGATGCTTATAGGCATTTGCCGTAGCCACACGTCCGCGCGGTGTCCGGTTGATGAGACCGTTCATCAGAAGATAGGGCTCATAGACATCCTCCAGTGTGCCGCTGTCCTCTCCCAGAGCCGCCGCCAGCGTTTCCAGTCCCACCGGGCCGCCGCTGAACTTCTCAATGATGGTCAGCAGATAGCTTCGGTCGTTCTGATCCAGTCCTAACTTATCCACGTCCAGAATATCCAGCGCATAGTCTGCTGCCTGCCGTGTGATGCGGCCGTCATACTTGATTTCCGCAAAGTCACGGACCCGCTTCAGAAGCCGGTTGGCAAGTCTCGGCGTTCCTCTCGAGCGAAGTGCGATCCGTTCCGCTCCCTCTGTGTCGATCTCCACGCCGAGCACAGTTGCCGAACGCAGCACAATCTGCTGCAGCTCCTCCTTGGTGTAAAACTCCAGCTTGGAGATGATACCGAAACGGTCCCGCAAGGGTGCCGACAGGAGGCCCGCCCGCGTCGTCGCCCCGATCAGTGTGAAATGCGGCAGCTCCAGCCGAATGGAGCGTGCGCTGGCATCCTTTCCCAGCATGATGTCGATGGCGAAGTCCTCCATGGCGGGATACAGTACCTCCTCCACCTGCCGGTTCAGCCGGTGGATCTCATCCACAAACAGCACATCTCCCTCGGACAGATTGTTGAGGATCGCCGCCATTTCCCCCGGCTTCTCAATAGCCGGTCCGGAAGTCACCTTAATATTCACCCCCAGCTCATTGGCAATAATATTCGAAATCGTGGTTTTGCCGAGACCGGGAGGCCCGTAAAACAGGCAGTGATCCAGAGACTGTCCCCTGTTTTTCGCCGCTGTGATGTAAATCTTCAGCATTTCCTTCAGCTTGCTCTGACCGATATAGTCTGTCAGCAGCTGCGGACGGATTTTCGGCTCCAGCTTTCTGTCCTCGTTGGTCTCATCCGTTGTAATAATTCTTCGTTCCATATCCTATCTGCTCCGGCGCCCCATTAAAACGCAAGATGCCGAAGACTCTGCTTCAGAACATCATCCGCTGTCATATCGTCTGTCAGTTCAACCTTGCTGACCGCACGCTCTGCCTCTCCGGCACTGTAGCCAAGCGCCACCAGAGCCTCTGCCGCCTCCTGTGCCGCACTGCGCATCTTTCCGAAGTCCGCCGTTCCCTCTGCACCTCTGCCGCCGACATCAGCTCCGGAAATGGCGGCTGCATCTACCTTATCCTTCAGGTCCAGAATCACACGCTCCGCTGTCCGCTTGCCGATTCCCGGTGCCGCCTGTATTGCCTTACTGTCCCCGGAGACAATGGCGAAGCGCAGCGCATCCGGCCGCAGCACCGACAGAATTCCCAGCGCTCCCTTCGGCCCGACGCCGCTCACAGACAGCAGCTGCACAAACATTTCCCTGTCCTCGGCAGCCAGAAAGCCAAACAGCTCCATGGCATCCTCCCGTACAGACAGATAGGTATACATCTGCAGCTCCTGACCGATGGACGGAAGCTCCGGCAAAACAGACAGCGGCACCCGTATGCCGTAGCCCAGGCCGGCCGCCTCCACCACCACAAGGCCTTCATTCACCTCTCTGAGAATTCCCCGCACAAATCGAATCATGTCTCTTTATCTCCAGTTTAGTACCAAACATTTTTTTGTCCGCACTAGTCTAACACATCTCCGGAGTCCGTGCAAGGCGCGCTCGGCCAAAGCACTTTACAGATCCTGACGTTTTTCTTAAACTGTAATTGTTTAGCACCACCAGAAAAATTCATAAAATGCGAGCAGAGCTTGCTCGGCGTAGCTTTTTGGATATTTTTCTGGTGGCGGACAAGGCGCGCAGCGCCTCTGAACCGCCACATCGCGCATCGCAAAGCGATGCAGCGATGCGGTGCTGAAAGGAGACCCCCATGATCAGACGAGAACAGCTTTTTTCCATAGATGAGACATTTGACTACGCACAGCTCGGGCAACCCCGGGAGAACGTGGCCTTTTTCGACATTGAAACCACCGGGCTCAGCGCCGCCCGCGCCAATCTCTATCTCATCGGTCTTGTGGTTTGGGATAATGTCGGCGGCTCCTGGAAGCTGATTCAGCTCTTCTCCGAGGGCCTCACTGATGAACCGGAGCTTCTCCGCAGCTTTTTCGCACTGCTGGAGGGAAAACGGCTGCTTCTGTCCTTTAACGGAGACAGCTTCGACATTCCCTTCCTGACACAGCTCCTGCAGCAATATGCGCTTTCCTTCCGCTTCGATCACCTGGAAAGTCTGGATCTCTATAAGCTGCTGCGTCCCGTTAAGAAAATGCTGCAGCTGCCCAACTGCAAGCTGAAAACCTGCGAGCAGTTTCTGGGCATCGACCGGGAGGACCGCTTCAGCGGCGGCGAGCTGATCTATGTCTACCTGGATTACCTGAAGCAGCCGGATGCGGAGAAGCTGGAGCTTCTTCTGCTGCACAATGCGGAGGACCTCATGAACCTGCCCCGGCTGCTGCCGATGCTTTCCTACGCCTATCTTCCCAGTGCTTCCTTCCGGCTGCTGCAGGCTTCCGTGGTTCCGCTTCCGACAGGAGACGGTCAGGTGCTGGATCTTCACTTCGAAAGTGAGATCAGCATACCGAAGCCTCTTCATTTTGAGCAGGAGCGCTTCACGCTGTGCATCGAAGGTAACCGCGTAAATCTCTGCGTGCGGCTCTTCGAGGGCGAGCTGAAATACTTCTACCCGGATTACAAAAACTACTGGTATCTTCCTGTCGAGGATACCGCAATCCACAGCTCCGTAGCCGAATTTGTCGACAGGACGCACCGCATAAAGGCCACTGCCAAGACCGCCTACCAGAGGAAAACCGGTCTGTTTCTTCCACAGCTCACGCCGATTTTCACGCCCGTATTCTATAAGGAATACAAGGGCAAGGTCCAGTATGCCCTTTATCATGAAGCAATGTTTCAGGACACAGAGAAGGCCGCACACTATCTCCGGGAATTTCTGAAGCTGGCAGCGAAATAAGTCCGGCTTCAACTGCGCTTCTGCCCATTGAACAGCAAAAAGGGATCCAGGCTGCATGCCCGGGTCCCTCTTTTTATAGCTTCTTCTTGGTTCGCTCCGTCAGCTGTTGGCGTTGATGGATGCCATCAAACCGCCCTGCTCGATCATTTTCTGCAGGAACGGCGGGAACGGTGCCGTTGCATAACTCTTGCCGGTGGTCTTGTCGGTAATGCGGCCATTATCGAAATCCACCTCAATCTCATCTCCCGGCTGAATCTCCTTTGCGGCCTCCGGTGCTTCCACGATCGGCAAGCCGATGTTCAGGGAATTTCTGTAGAAAATTCTCGCAAAACTCTCGGCAATAACACAGCCCACACCGGAGGTCTGCAGCACCTGCGGTGCATGCTCTCTGGAGGAGCCGCAGCCGAAGTTCTTGCCGGCCACCACAATATCGCCGGCCTTCAGCTTCTTGCGGAAGTCGAGATCGATGTCCTCCATCGCATGGCTTGCCAGCTCTTCCTTATCCTGAATGGCCAGATATCTGGCCGGAATGATTACATCGGTATCGACGTTGTCACCGTACTTTAAAACTTTTCCTTCTGCATTCTTCATGTATCTGTACTCCTAAAATCGAATCATCATCAAAGTCCCAGCTCTGCCGGACCGGAAATCTTGCCGGTTACAGCAGAAGCGGCTGCGACAGCCGGGGAGGCCAGGTAAACCTCAGAGGTGGTATCACCCATACGTCCCACAAAGTTCCGGTTTGTCGTGGAAATGCAGCGCTCGTGCGGTGCCAGAATGCCCATGTAACCGCCGAGGCAGGGGCCGCAGGTCGGTGTGGAAACCACTGCGCCGGCCTCAATAAAGATCTTGATCAGTCCCTCTTCCATGGCCTGCAGGTAAATGTCCTGCGTTGCCGGAATCACGATGCAGCGCACATTATCCGCAACCTTTCTGCCCTTCAGAATCTCAGCTGCCTCACGGATATCCTGAATTCTTCCGTTGGTGCAGGAGCCGATCACAGACTGGTCAATGGTGATGTCCTCGAAGCTGCCGAGCTCATGCGTGTTCTCCGGCAGATGCGGGAAGGAAATGGTGGACTTCAGAGTGCTGAGGTCAATCGTCACCTCACGGACATACTCTGCATCCGGATCTGCCTCATAAACGGTATACGGCTTCTTGGAATGCTCTTCCATATAAGCAACGGTCTTCTCATCCACCGGGAAAATGCCGTTCTTGCCGCCGGCCTCGATGGCCATGTTGCAGATGGTGAAACGATCATCCATCGTGAGCTCCGAAACGCCCGGGCCTGTAAATTCCAGAGACTGATACAGTGCACCATCCACACCGATCTCACCGATCAAATGCAGAATGACATCCTTGCCGGTCACCCACTTATTGAGCTTGCCGACAAGATTCACCTTAATGGCAGCCGGCACCTTGAACCAGAGCTTTCCGGTGGCCATGGCTGCCGCCATATCCGTAGAGCCCACGCCGGTGGAAAAAGCGCCCAGTGCGCCATAGGTACAGGTGTGAGAATCCGCACCCACGGAAAGCTCACCGGCCACGATCAGTCCCTGCTCCGGGATCAGCGCATGCTCAATGCCCATTTTGCCGACATCGAAGTAGTTCTTCAGTCCCTGCTCATTGGCAAAGTTCCGGCACATCTGTGTGCACTTTGCCGAGGTAATGTCTTTATTCGGCACAAAGTGGTCCATCACGAAGACAACCTTCTCCTGATCAAAGACTTCCTTTTTATTGAGTTTCTTCATCTCACGGATCGCCACCGGGGCGGTAATGTCATTGCCGTGTACAAGATCCACATTGGCCTCGATCAGCTGTCCTGCCGTCACTGTATCCAGTCCTGCATGCTTTGCCAGAATCTTCTGGCTCATCGTCATTCCCATAGTACTTCTCCTGAATCCAATCATACTTTTCGGGCGAAAATGAACAGCACAAGAGAAAACACCCCTGTGCTGCCTGTTTTTTCCGAAATCTGTTTACATGATAGCAAAGCTTTTGATATAATTCAAATACATGATTTAAATAAGTATTATGATTTTTGGTTATCAGAATACGCGAGGGGGAATTAGCTATGGATCAGAACCTGTCTGGCTACAAAATTTTCTATGAGGTGGCAAGCTGCGGCAACATTTCCAAGGCAGCCAAGAAGCTCTATATTTCCCAGCCGGCAATCTCCAAGTCCATCGTGAAGCTGGAGGACGGTCTGGACACCAAGCTCTTCAAGCGGAACTCCCGGGGCGTCACCCTGACGGATGAAGGCGAGGTGCTCTACAGCTATGTCCGGGATGCCTTTGAATCCATCAATTCCGCAGAAACCGAGCTTCGGCGCATGAAGGAGTTCAATATCGGACACATCCAGATCGGCGCCAGCACCACGATATGCCGCTATATTCTGCTTCCTTATCTGCAGAATTTCATGGAGCAGTATCCGAACATCCGGGTTTCCATCATTACACAAAGCTCCAATCAGACGCTTTCCCTCCTGGATCAGCGGAAGCTGGATATCGGTCTGGTGGCCGAGCCGAAGAGCAAGCATCCGGAGCTTCACATGGTGCACCCTCATGAAATCCATGATGTTTTTGTGGCAACGCCTCAGTATCTCGAGAACCTGCGTTCTATCTGCGGTGAGGAATTCGATATCTTCGAGGAAGCCAATCTGATGCTCCTTGACCAGAACAACATGTCCCGGCGCCATGTGGATGAGTATTTCAAAACGATGGGCATCGAGCCGATGCAGATTCTGGAGGTCAGCACCATGGATCTGCTCATAGAGTTCGCCAAGATCGGCATCGGCGTATCCTGCGTCATCCGGGAATTCGTGCAGTCGGATCTGGACAGCGGACGGCTGGTGGAGATTCCGTTGAAGCACCCGGTACCGTCCCGGAATATCGGCTTCGTCTACAATCTTGCAAATACCTCAAAATCGCTCAATGCCTTTTTAAGTGTTCTTTGACGCCTATTTGCTTTTGTGCTAATGTATACACGTTGAGTCTATAACTTCTGAAAGGAGAAAATATATGGCAGAAGAAAATGCACAGGGCTGCAGCTCAAATTGCGGTTCCTGCAGCGCAGACTGCGCATCACGAAAGGGTGCCGGCCCTATAAAGTCACAGCTGGCAGCCGGTTGCAGCGTGAAAAAGGTCATCGGCATTGTATCCGGAAAGGGCGGCGTAGGAAAATCCATGGTCACCTCTCTCCTTGCCTCCGGCACGAATAAGGACGGCTTCCATACCGGCATCATTGATGCAGACATTACCGGTCCCTCCATTCCGAAGGCCTTCGGTCTTGCCAATGACGGCGTCGCTGTTACAGAAGACGGCAAGCTGATGATTCCCGACAAGAGTGCCAACGGCGTAGAAATCATGTCCGCCAACCTGCTGCTGGAGAACGAAACCGATCCCATCATCTGGCGTGGTTCCCTGATCGCCAGTGCCGTGAAGCAGTTCTGGGAGGAGGTTTACTGGAAGGACATCGACTTCCTCTTCGTGGATATGCCGCCCGGAACCGGTGATGTTCCTCTGACCGTATTCCAGTCCCTGCCGGTGGACGGCATCGTGATCGTGACCTCTCCGCAGGAGCTGGTTTCCATGATCGTGGCAAAAGCCGTCAATATGGCCCAGAAAATGAATGTACCGATCCTTGGTCTGGTGGAGAACATGTCCTACATGAGCTGCCCGCACTGCGGTGAGAAAATCCAGGTTTTCGGTGAAAGCCATATCGATGAAATCGCCGATCAATACGGCCTGAAGGTTCTGGCAAAGCTTCCTCTGGATCCGAAGAACGCCGCTTATGTTGACTGCGGTGCTGTGGAATCCATTGACCTTAGCTACATGAAGGATGCCATCGCCGAGGTAGAGGCACTGAAGGACTAAATCGCCTGAAAGATACAGAAAAGCAATTGGTCAGGGATGCGATGATTCAATCAACGTTTCCCTGTATACTAAAAAGGAAGTCTGTGATTCTCACAGACTTCCTTTTTCATTTTCATTCATGG
>CAZJQX010000027.1:3152-24016 GCA_964548305.1 uncultured Lachnospiraceae bacterium | reverse complement strand
AAATGATGACAGATACATACTTATATGCTATAGTGTGTCTGAATCAATAAACTCATTTCATATCTGAGTATTTTTCAGGGCAGGGTGCAATTCCCTACTGGCGGTACAGTCCGCGACCCTGTGGCATTCCTTTCGGGATGAAACAGGCTGACTCGGTGCAACTCCGGGACCAACAGTATAGTCTGGATGGAAGAAAAATGGTCAGGAAACTCACCTTTCCAAACACTTTGAAAATGCTCAAGGTACGTCACGCATGTGACAGAAAGGTGGACATCATGTCAAATTATTCCCCAAAAAGCAACGTACGGTATATGACAGTGACCGGCATATTGGCGGCCACTGCATTTGTTCTGCAGCTCATCGAAATTCCGATTCCGATGCTGATGCCGACCTTCATCAAATTCGACTTCTCGGATCTGCCGGCACTGATCGGAAGCTTCGCCATGGGACCGCTGTGCGGTGTCCTCATTGAGCTGATCAAAAATCTGATCCATGCCGCATTGGCGAGCGGATCCTTCGGCGTCGGCGAGCTGTCAAACTTTGTACTTGGCGCCGTGTTCGTCGGCACAGCCGGGCTGGTATACCGCCTGCATCGCTCCAAAAACGGCGCGCTACTGGCATCCCTTGCCGGTGCCGTTGTCATGGCGGCAGTCTCATTTCCGTCAAATCTTTTTGTGGTGTATCCGGTATATTACCAGTTCATGCCTGAGGAAACCATTCTGGCCGCCTACCAGGCAATCCTGCCCGGAATGACCAGCGTTGCGCAGAGCCTCCTGGTGTTCAACGTACCCTTTACCTTTATAAAGGGAATGATGGATGTACTCATCACCTTCCTGATTTACAAAAAAATCTCACCGATACTGAAAGGGCAGGCGTAAGCGGACACCTGATTTTTCGAACCTTACGCATCCCTTTTATACGCTCGCCGCTAAGGCATCAAAGGGAACCCTGCTCCTGCGGAGCTTCCCTTTGATTACAAAGAGCCATGAAGCATTCGGCCGGTTTATCCGGTTAAATGCCTCATGGCTCATTTTTATGGTTCTATCACCTGCTTATTCAGCCCGACGACCTCAGTCCAGAGAACTGTAGCCCATCAGGAAACTGTCCACCTCAGCCGCACAGGCACGCCCCTCCTGGATGGCCCAAACCACCAGAGACTGGCCTCTGTGCATATCACCGGCTGTGAAGACCTTGCCGCTCGGCTCCTGCGCCCGGTAATGATTCTCATCTGCCGTCACCACAGTGTTGCGCTGAGAAAGCGCGGTACCGAAGGCCTCCGGCACATACTTCTCTGCACCGAGGAAGCCGGCTGCAATCAGAAGAAGCTCGCAGGGAATGGTCTTCTCACTGCCCTCCACGAAGGTGAGCTTACGATTTTCAAACTTCACCTTTACGAGCGTAACAGATTTGAGATTGCCCTTCTTGTCACACTCCACAGACTTCACGGTGGATTCATAGACCCGGGGATCATGTCCGAAGACGGCAATGGACTCCTGCTGACCATAGTCCACCTTCAGCACCTTCGGCCACTCCGGCCACGGGTTTGAAGCCGCTCTCTCCACCGGCGGCTCCGGCATCATCTCGACCTGCGTCACCGACTTGCAGCCCTGCCGGATCGACGTGCCCACACAGTCATTGCCCGTGTCGCCGCCGCCGATAATCACGACATTTTTGCCCTTTGCCGACCAGGCCGGAGCGACCTCTGAATGGCTCCGCAGAGCTCTTGTCTGCTGTGACAGGAAATCCACAGCAAAGTACACGGACTTCGCCTTGTCCAGGCCGTCCGCCGCCAGCGGCCGAGCGGCCTTCGCGCCGCAGCACAGGATCACCGCGTCAAAATCTTTTTCAAGCTCAGCCGCAGAGATATCTACGCCGACATTAACACCGCAGCGAAACTCGACGCCCTCCTGCTCCATCAGCGCGCGGCGACGAAGCACCACATCCTTATCCAGCTTCATATTCGGAATACCGAACATCAGAAGACCGCCGATCTCCTCATCCCGCTCAAATACCGTCACGCTGTGGCCGCGGTGATTCAGCTGATCCGCAGCTGCCAGACCGGAAGGACCGGCACCCACCACCGCAACCTTCTTGCCGGAACGGATTGCCGGAATGCGCGGTGTCATAAGTCCGCGCTTATAGGCCTCCTCGATCAGATACAGCTCATTCTCGTGGGTGGAAACAGGCTTGTCATGCAGACCCTCGATGCAGGCCTTTTCACAGAGTGCCGGGCAGACTCTGCCGGTGAACTCCGGGAAATTGTTGTGCTTCAGGAGACGGGCGAGACCATGACTCACCTGTCCGTTGTATACAGAATCATTCCACTCCGGGATGAGATTGTGAAGAGGACAGCCGGTATACATGCCATTCAGCTTCATGCCGGACTGACAGAGCGGTACGCCGCAGCTCATGCAGCGGGCACCCTGACATTTTCTCTCCTCCTCTCCCATCTGTACATGAAATTCATTAAAGTTCTTGATTCGCTCCTCGGGCGGAATCACTTTGTTTTCAACACGATCAAACTCCAGAAAACCGGTTACTTTTCCCATTTTATACTCCTTTCTTCCGATCTCACGCAAACATAGACTTGAAAGCAGCCATCTCGGCATTCTCATGGGAAATGCCGCTTTCCTCGAAGTGACTGATCGCAATCAGCACCTTCTGATAGTCTGTCGGTACGATCTTCTTGAAATACGGAATATATCGGTCAAAGTTCTGAAGAATCTCCTGACCCTTCTTCGATCCGGTCTCTTTCACGAAATCCGTCAGAATGTCGCGAAGCTCCTGGATATCATACTTGTCGCTGAGCTCCTGCAGCTTCACCATGTCCTTGTTCATGCGGAGATAGAGTGTATGATCCATATCCAGTACATAGGCAATGCCGCCGGACATACCTGCTGCGAAGTTCTTGCCGGTCATGCCGAGAATCACAGCCTTGCCGCCGGTCATATACTCAAGACCGTGGTCGCCGCAGCCCTCTGCCACCGCAATGGCACCGGAATTCCGGACACAGAAACGCTCGCCGGCGATGCCGTCCACATAGCACTTGCCGGAGGTTGCACCGTAGAGCGCAACGTTTCCGATGATAATGTTTTTGTCAGCCTCAAAGGCAGCCTTCTCCGGAGGCGTCACAATCAGCTTGCCGCCGGACAATCCCTTGCCGAAGCCGTCATTTGCATCGCCGTGCAGCTTGATGGTCATACCCTTCGGGATAAAGGCACCGAAGCTCTGTCCGCCGCCGCCGTAGGCCTGAATGGTAAAGAGATCATCCTGCAGTGTATCTGAGAAGCGCCTGCTGACCTCGGAGCCCATGATGGTGCCGAAGCTCCGGTTGATGCTGGAAACCTGTACGGTCTCCTCATGCGCAGTCTTTGTCCGGAAGGCCTTCTCAAATGCCGGAAGGAGTACAGATTCATCCAGGGAATTCTCCAGATGGAAGTTGTAAACCGCCTTCTCATCGAAATGACGGCTCTCCTCCGGTGCCTGTGCGAATTTCGTATCCAGAATGCCGGAAAGATCCACAAGCTCTGCACGCTTTGATACCTGGTGATCCTTCATCTTCAGGCAATCGGTACGGCCGACCATCTCATTCACGGTACGGAAGCCGAGCTTTGCCATGTATTCCCGAAGCTCCTCAGCGATATACCGCATGAAGTTCTCGATGTACTCCGGCTTGCCCATGAAGCGCTTCCGCAGCTTCTCATTCTGGGTTGCAACACCGAACGGACAGGTATCCTTGCTGCAGACACGCATCATCATGCATCCCATGGTTACGAGAACTGCAGTAGCAAAGCCGTACTCCTCGGCACCGAGCAATGCAGCGATAGCTACATCGCGGCCGCTCATCAGCTTTCCGTCAGTCTCCAGAATCACACGGTTGCGGAGGCCGTTCTCACAGAGCGTCTTATGCGCCTCTGCAAGACCAAGCTCCCACGGAAGACCCGCATGATGTATAGAACTGAGCGGTGCCGCACCGGTTCCACCGTCATAACCGGAAATCAGGATTACCTGCGCACCGGCCTTAGCCACACCGGAGGCGATGGTGCCGACACCCGCCTCGGAAACCAGCTTCACAGAGATACGTGCGCCGCGGTTTGCATTCTTCAGGTCGAAAATCAGCTGTGCCAGATCCTCGATGGAATAAATGTCATGATGCGGCGGCGGAGAGATCAGTGCCACGCCGGGCGTGGAGTATCTGGTCTTCGCAACCCACGGGTAGACCTTCTTTCCGGGCAGATGTCCGCCCTCACCGGGCTTTGCACCCTGTGCCATCTTGATCTGAATTTCCTTTGCGGAATTCAGGTACTCGGAGGTCACGCCGAAACGGCCGGAAGCCACCTGCTTGATGGCAGAGTTCTTCTCCGTACCGAAGCGGGACTTGTTCTCACCGCCCTCACCGGTATTGGACTTTCCACCCAGACGATTCATGGCAATGGCCATGCACTCGTGTGCCTCCTCAGAAATGGAACCATAGGACATGGCACCAGTCTTGAAGCGCTTCACAATGGAATCCACCGGCTCGACTTCTTCAATCGGAATCGGCTGATTCACAGGTGCAAACTCCACCAGACTTCTCAGCGTATGCGGACGGGTCTCGTCATCCACCATCGCCGTATACTGCTTAAATTTCTGGTAATCACTGTTCCATACTGCCTGCTGCAGGGTCACAATGGTCTCCGGATTGTAGAGATGATCCTCTGTGCCTCTGCCGGAACGAAGATCATGGAAGCCGGTAGAATCCAGAGTAGTATCCACGCCGAGTCCCATCGGATCGAAGGCATGGTCGTGACGGTAGTTCACCGCCTCCGCAATTTCATCCAGACCGATGCCGCCCACACGGCTGACTGTGCCGGTGAAGTACTTGTCCACTACCTCCTTGCTGAGACCGATGGCCTCGAAGATCTTTGCCGACTGGTAGGACTGAATGGTGGAGATACCCATCTTAGCAGCGATTTTTACAATACCGTTCAGGATTGCCTTGTTATAATCCTTAATCGCAGTATGGTAGTCCTTGTCCAGCAGTCCGATATCGATGATTTCGGCAATGCACTCGTGCGCAAGATACGGGTTGATGGCCCGGGCACCGAAGCCGAGAATCGTGGCAAACTGATGCACATCGCGCGGCTCGCCGGATTCGAGAATCAGAGATACCTGGGTCCGCTTCTTTGTGCGCACCAGATGCTGCTCCACTGAGGAAACAGCCAGCAGAGACGGAATCGGCACATGGTTCTCATCCACGCCGCGGTCGGACAGGATGATAATGTTGTAGCCGTTCGCATATGCGCGGTCCACGGAGATGTTCAGCTGCTCCAGTGCCTTCTCAAGAGATGTATTCTTATAATAAAGAAGAGAAATCGTCTTGGAACGGAAACCCGGCTGATCCAGCTGACGGATCTTCATCAGGTCCACACCGGTCAGAATCGGATTGTCCACCTCAAGCATGGTGCAGTTCTCGCTCTTCTCCTCCAGCAGGTTTCCGTCGGAACCGATGTATACCGTAGTATCGGTGACGATCTTCTCACGCAGAGAGTCAATGGGCGGGTTGGTTACCTGGGCAAAAAGCTGCTTAAAGTAGTAGAACAGCGGCTGATGCTGCTTGGACAGCACAGCCAGCGGAATGTCGTGACCCATGGAGGCCGTTACCTCCACGCCGTTCATGGCCATGGAGCGAATGCCGGTGGTCACATCATCATAGGTATAGCCGAACACCTTGTAGAGGCGGTCACGGACAGACTGCTCATGACTCTCGATCTTCTTATTGGGAATCGGCAGATCCTCGATGTGCAGAAGCTTTCGGTCAAGCCACTCACCATAGGGCTGACGGCTGGCGTAGTATTCCTTACATTCCTCATCCGAAATGATGCGCTTCTGCTTTGTATCCACCAACAGCATTTTACCCGGTGTCAGACGGTTCTTCTCAACGATATGCTCTGCCGGAATATCAAGAACGCCTACCTCAGAGGAGAGGATCAGACGCTGATCATCTGTGATGTAATAACGGGAAGGCCGCAGACCGTTTCGGTCGAGGGTTGCACCCACCAGCTCGCCGTCACTGAAGAGGATGGCAGCCGGGCCGTCCCAGGGCTCCATCATTGTCGCATAATAATGGTAGAAATCCTTCCGGTTTTCCTTCATGAAGCGGTTGTGCTTCCAGGGCTCCGGAATGATCGCCATCATAGCCAGCGGCAGATCCATGCCGTTCATATACATGAACTCCAGCGTATTGTCGAGCATTGCCGAGTCAGATGCCGGCTTCGGAATTACCGGGAAGATCTTGTCAATATCCTTCTCCAGCAGCGGGCTGGACATGGTTTCCTCACGGGCCAGCATTCTGTCGATGTTGCCGCGGATGGTGTTGATCTCACCGTTGTGTGCGATCATGCGGTACGGATGCGCACGCTCCCAGCTCGGTGTGGTATTCGTTGAGAAACGGGAATGCACAATGGCAATGGCTGTCTTGTAGAGCGGACTCCGCAGATCGTCAAAGAACTGCCGCAGCTGCTTCACCAGGAACATGCCCTTATAGACGATGGTTCTGGAGGACAGGGAACAGATATATGTATCCTCTGAGGACTGTTCAAACTCTCTCCGCAGTACAAAAAGGGCCCGGTCAAGCTCAAAGCCCGGCTGCAGATTTTCCGGACGCTGCAGAATAACCTGCTGGATATCCGGCATGCAGTCCCGTGCCAGATCACCGAGAATCTCCGGATGCACCGGTACCTTACGCCATCCGAGTACACGGAAGCCGTTCTTCTCTGCGATCACGTCAAACATTCTCTTTGCCAGTGTGCTCTTCAGCTGCTTCTGCGGCAGAAAGAACATACCCACGCCGTAGTCACCGGCTGCCGGCTTCTCCTGAAGCTGCATCTCCTGAAATACGCTCTGGAAAAATTCGTCGGAAATTTGAATAAGAATGCCAACACCATCTCCCACCTTGCCGGTTGCATCCTTACCTGCACGATGCTCCAGCTTCTCTACGATCGTAAGGGCGTCATCCAGAACCCGATTGTCCTGATGACCATCAATATTTACAATCGCACCGATACCGCAGGCATCATGATCCTCTGGCAGATGCTGCAGATAGTCCTGGTATTCCTTTTCAGAAAGTGCTTTTGAATTCATTTTTCTACTCCCTAAAGTGTTAATTGATGTTTAGCACCACATCGCCACAGTGCTAAACAATTACATTATACAATACTCAGCACATCACGAAAAACGTGCTGTGCTGAGCAGAAAAATCCGTTCAAAACGGAATGTTCACTTATGCTTACGGCTTATCTCAGTGAGAAAAGCAGATCGTCATAGGTCGGATACGGAAGGTACTCCTCCGGGATCAGGGCCTCGGCCTCATCCACCGGCGCACGGAGTGCATCCATATCGGAAAGAATGGTGCTGTAATAGAACTCTGCACACTCCAGTGCATCTGTCTTGCTCTCAGCCTCAGCGGTATCCTTAACCAATGCAGTCATAGCCTCTGCAATCTTGCTGCCGCAGTCGGAAAGCTTTCCGATGATGCCTTCCTCGAAGGATGTGTCTGCAGAAGCCAGCAGAGACTTCTTGTTCAGCGCCTCCTCGGTGACTGCCTTCTGGTACTTCACCAGTGCAGATGTGAAATCCTTCTTTACCATCTCCTGCATGGTCAGGGACTCGATATGAATGGTCTTCGAGTAGTTCTCCAGCAGAATCTCATATCTGGAACGAATCTCGGTCTCTGTGAAGATATGATGCTTCTCAAAGAGCTCGATGTTCTTGTCAGCCAGAAGCTGCGGCATAGCCTCCGGAAGAGACTTCAGGTTGTACAATCCTCTCTTCTCTGCTTCCTCAACCCACTCATCTGTGTAGCCGTTTCCGTTGAAGAGGATTCTCTTGTGTGCCTTGAAGGCCTCACGAAGAAGCTCTACGGTCTTCTCCTCAAGCTGATCCTCAGGAACATCCTTCAGTGCCTTGTAGATCTCCTCAAGCTTATCGGCAACAGCCGTGTTCAGGATAACGTTGGGATCTGCCACAGACTGTGAAGAGCCCGGCATACGGAACTCGAACTTGTTTCCTGTGAAAGCGAACGGTGATGTTCTGTTTCTGTCTGTGTTGTCCTGTGTGAAGTGCGGCAGAACATGCGCACCGATCTCCAGCTCCTTCTTCTCTGAGCTCTGGAAGTCAGCTCCGGTCTCCAGTGCATCCAGTACTCTCTTCAGCTCATCGCCGACAAAGATGGAAACAATGGCGGGAGGTGCCTCGTTGGCGCCCAGACGGTGATCGTTTCCGGCACTGGCAACGGAGATTCTCATGAGATCCGCATAATCATCCACAGCTGCAATCGTAGCCACCAGGAAGGTCAGGAACGGCAGATTCTTCATCGGCTCCTTGCCCGGATCCAGAAGGTTCAGGCCTGTATTGGTTACCATGGACCAGTTGTTGTGCTTGCCGGAGCCGTTAACACCCTCGAAGGGCTTCTCATGCAGAAGACATGCGTAGTGATGCTGATCGGCAACCTTCTTCATCATCTCCATGGTCAGCTGATTGTGGTCTACAGCAATGTTGGCGGTCTCAAAAACCGGAGCCAGCTCATGCTGTGACGGTGCTACCTCGTTGTGCTTGGTCTTTGCAGGGATGCCCAGCTTCCAGAGCTCCTCATCCAGATCATGCATATAAGCGGATACCTTCGGCTTCAGAACACCAAAGTAGTGATCCTCCATCTCCTGTCCCTTGGGAGCCGGTGCACCGATCAGAGTTCTGCCGCAAAGGAGCAGATCCTTTCTTGCGGTATAGAGATCCTTGTCGATCAGGAAATACTCCTGCTCGGAACCAACGGTTGTGTCCACATGTGTCACATCCTTCAGTCCCAGCAGCTGCAGAAGTCTTACAGCTTCCTTATTCAGTGCCTCCATGGAACGAAGCAGCGGTGTCTTCTTGTCCAATGCCTCGCCGCCGTAGCTGCAGAAGGCAGTCGGAATATACAGTGTGCCATCCTTAATGAAAGCAGGTGAGCTCGGATCCCAAGCGGTATAGCCTCTTGCTTCGAAGGTGGCTCTCAGTCCGCCTGACGGGAAGGAGGAAGCATCCGGCTCGCCCTTTACCAGCTCCTTGCCGGAGAATTCCATAACAGCCTGACCGTCCGCGCTCGGGGAAATGAAGCTGTCATGCTTCTCTGCGGTCAGTCCTGTCATCGGCTGGAACCAGTGTGTGAAGTGTGTGGCGCCGTTTTCCATTGCCCACTCCTTCATTGCTGCAGCAACGGTATTTGCCACATCAAGCTCCAGATGTGTGCCGGACTGGATCGTCTTGTGAATGGCACGATAAACATCCTTCGGCAGACGCTCCCGCATCACCTTGTCGTTAAAGACCAGGCTGCCATACATTTCAGGAATTGATTTCTTTTTCATATGCTCCCTCCATTTTTGAAATCATCTGCTATAAAAAAAGAGGACAGGGATGTATTCGGCTTTGCCGGAACATCCTTGTCCCCTGTAATTTATAGTATTTGCGGCGACATCCCAGCGGCAGACCACTTAGCTGTGTCTGCTTATCAGGACGCCCTTGCCCTATGCACAAAGTATAAGCATTCCCGTTCGCTTGTCAAGAAAGTTTTTTTGAAAAGCCATAACATTCTTTCATGCAAGCTATACAGGACGCACCGTGAGCGGCAGTTCAGCCCGAAGACATTACTATAGAAGAAAGCCGCTTTGCCGGAGAATTCCCGATAGAATTTCGAAAAAGCCCTTGACAAACTTTTATCGACGCGTGATAATTCAGTCCATCATGAACGGCAAAGGCGTCGCGAAATTTCGCAGAGTCTCTGCCGTTCTTTTTGTTTTAAAGGGGAGTATACAACTATGTGTTCAATTATTGGTTTTTGTGACGCCCGCGTCGCAAAAGAGGTAGTCAAAAAAGCGCTGGCCATTACGAAATCCCGTGGTCCCGACGATTCAAGAATTGTAGATACCGGAAACGGTTATCTCGGCTTCAATCGTCTGGCCATCATGGGTCTCACCGCCAGCGGCATGCAGCCCTTCGGGCATCTCGGTTCCTACGTTGTCTGCAACGGCGAAATCTATAACTTCCGCCCCCGCAAGAAGGAGCTGGAAGCCAAGGGCTACACCTTCCAGAGCGATTCGGACTGCGAGATCCTTCTTCCTTTATATGAAGAAATGGGCACGGACATGTTCCGGACACTGGATGCAGAGTTCGCTCTGATCATCTATGACGCAAAAACCGATTCCTATATCGCTGCCCGGGATCCCATCGGCATCCGTCCCCTCTACTATGGATATGTGGATAATGCTGACGAGACCCACAAGCAGGGCACTCTGGCATTTGCCTCTGAGCCGAAAAATCTGGTGGGACTTTGCGGAGAAATTTTCCCCTTCCCGCCGGGACACTACTATAAAGATGGTAAATTTGTCTGCTACCGGGATCTCACCGATGTAACAAGCTATACCGATGACGGTCTGGAGGGCATCGCCAAGAACATCCATGACCTGTTGGTAAAGGGTATCGAAAAGCGTCTCGACGCAGATGCACCGGTCGGCTTCCTGCTCTCCGGCGGTCTGGACTCCTCTCTGGTGTGTGCGGTAGCCGCAAAGCTTTCCGATAAGCCCATTGAGACCTACGCCATCGGTATGGATACCGACGCCATTGATCTGAAATATGCCCGTGAAGTGGCCGAGTTCATCGGCTCCAACCACCATGAGGTCATTATCACCAAGGAAGATGTGGTAAATGCACTCGAGCCGGTTGTCCGTACACTCGGAACCTACGACATTACCACCATCCGTGCCTCCATCGGAATGTATCTTGTCTGCAAGTACATTCATGAGAACAGCGATCTTCGCGTTCTTCT
This sequence comes from uncultured Lachnospiraceae bacterium, assembly GCA_964548305.1. GTDB lineage: Bacteria > Bacillota > Clostridia > Lachnospirales > Lachnospiraceae > Oribacterium. The sequence goes on along the minus strand of CAZJQX010000027.1, from coordinate 13,179 downwards.
GACCGGAGAGATCTCCGATGAGCTCTTCGGCTATAAGTATACCGACTTTGCCCCCAGCAAGGAGGAATTCCAGAAAGAGGCCGAGAAGCGTATCCGCGAGCTGCACATGTATGATGTGCTCCGTGCGGACCGCTGCATCAGCGTCAACAGTCTGGAGGCCCGTGTTCCCTTCGGTGATCTCGACTTTGTAGATTATGTCATGCACATCGATCCGGCACGCAAGCTGAATACCTACAACAAGGGCAAATATCTTCTCCGACATGCCTTTGAGGAGGATCACATCCTTCCCGAGGATATCCTGATGCGTGAGAAGGCCGCTTTCTCCGATGCCGTCGGTCATTCCCTGAAGGATGACCTGGCTGAGTTTGCTGAAGCACAGTATACCGATGCTGAATACGAGGAGAAGCGTCAGAAATATACACATGCACAGCCCTTCACCAAGGAGTCTCTGCTCTATCGTGAGCTCTTTGAGAAGTACTATCCCGGTCAGTCCCAGATGGTTGTCGATTTCTGGATGCCCAACAAGACATGGCCCGGCTGCAATGTAAATGATCCTTCCGCCAGAGTTCTTTCCAACTACGGAGACTCCGGCAAATAATCGAGGCGGTTCTTCCGCCGTATACATGTGGTGACCGGCATTTATGCCGTTAACCTATACTCCCTAAATAGGCAGTCGATCCATTTGGATCGGCTGCTTTTGTTTGTTGTCCGCCGATATCCTATCCGTAATCCCGTCTTCCTTTTTGTACAAATTGATTGTCTTAGTTGTTTTGATTGTGTTATATAATCGATCGAATCAACATGTATAGTATGTATAACGCAATCTGCTGGAGCAGCACGTTCAATTCATTCAACGCAATCATGGCAATTAATACATATAAATGAATCATCGTATTGAATGCACTGAAGCAAATCAATGCATTCATAACAACAAAAATCCCGACTGAGGTCTAAACTCAATCGGGAAATTCTGTCTGTTTATGTTTTTAGTGCTTCACATCGAAGCGGTTCTTATCGCCTTCCTCCGGCACCACAGTAGGATACTCTCCATTGAAGCAGGCACAGCAGAAGCCGTCTCCGGCTGCGCCGCGGGCGTCTACTCTGGCGAGCTTTTTTGCCGCATCCACGGACAGGAAGCCCAGGGAATCCGCGCCGATGATCTGGGCAATTTCAGGAATGCTGTGATGGCAGGCAATGAGATGCTCCCGAGAATCAATGTCTGTGCCGTAATAACAGGGATTCAGGAAAGTAGGAGAGGAAATTCGCATATGCACCTCTCTCGCACCTGCATCCCGCACCAGCTTCACGATACGGGCACTGGTGGTGCCGCGGACAATGGAATCATCAATCAGAATGACCCTCTTATCCTTGATCACCTCAGAAATCGCATTCAGCTTAAGCCGCACCAGATGCTCTCTCTCCGTCTGATCCGGCGCAATAAAGGTTCTGCCGATATACTTGTTTTTGATCAGACCAATGGCATAGGGAATGCCGGAGACTCTGGAATATCCCACCGCGGCATCCAATCCAGAATCCGGTACACCGATGACCAGATCTGCATCTGCCGGATGCTCCTTCGCCAGCTCTTCACCCGCACCGATACGGAAGCCATGAACGGACTTCCCGTCAATGACAGAGTCCGGACGTGCAAAATAGATATACTCAAAAATACAAAGATTACGCTTCTCGGCCGGATGCTTGTCGACAACCCGGAACCCGTCTTCATTGACCATGACGATCTCGCCCGGCTCAATATCGCGAACAAACTTGGCACCCACTGCATCCAAAGCGCAGCTCTCAGAAGCAAACACATAGCTTCCGTCATCCAAAACGCCATAGCACAGGGGCTTGAAACCATGCGGATCCCTGCAGGCAATGAGTTTTGTCGGCGACATCACCAGAAGAGAATACGCACCGTCAATCTTTTCCATCGCCTGGTTCACGGCCTTCTCAATAGATCCGGAGTGAAGACGCTCCCTGGTAATAATATAAGAAATAACCTCTGTATCGCTTGTGGTGTGGAAAATACATCCCTCAAGCTCCAGCTGACGGCGAAGCTCATAGGAGTTCACCAGATTGCCGTTATGACAGATAGCCAGCTGACCCTTGATATGCTGCACCAGCATAGGCTGTGCATTCTCCCGGGTATCTCCGCCGCTGGTGGAATACCGCACATGACCCACGGAAATCTTTCCCTCTCCCAGGGCGTCCAGCTTCTCTTTCGTGAAAACCTCATGGACAAGTCCGCGATTCTTATAGCACTGAATCACACGATCATGATTCACCGCAATACCGGCGGCCTCCTGTCCTCTGTGCTGCAATGCTGTCAGTCCGTAATACTCCAGCTTCGCAAGATTCTGATTCCTCGGAGACCAAATACCAAAGACTCCACACTCCTCATGTATTTCCCTTGTTTGATTGTTCATTCTGACCACTTTCTGTTTGTTCAGTGCCACTCCCGCGTTTCTTCCCTGATTATACTCAATCAGTATGGTGTGTCAATTCACCAAATCGCATAAAATAAGGTGCAAACTCCTGTATTTATACACGGATTTCAATGTCACTGAGCTCTCGGTTCTGGCTCAGCGCCTCCATATAATGTAAATACAGCTTATCATGGAAAAAGATTCCGCCGGCAATAAATTTGCCGTTTGCACTCTTATCCTCGGCTCTGGCCCCTCCCGGCGCAGTATAGCGCTCTATGGCCGTCTTCATTTTCTCATAACCGATTCTCTCGGCTTCCCGTTTGCAGCGCTTAGACAAAAGATCCGTACGGCTTCGTACCGGGTACAGCCGCCAGATCCGGTCAAACTCCGTTTCTTCCGGCTCCAGTGCCTTCATTTCCGTATCCACTACATTGGGATTGCCGTTCTGTTGATAATCCTCGCGGATCGCAGCCAGAAGCCATTGCAGACGATGCTGTACCGTGTTTTCCGGCTGCGCCAGCAGCAGTTCATACTTTTCACGGATCACATCCAGTCGGTACTCTGCTGTCTTCAGGATTTCCTCCCGTTCATTCACCGTCCAAACATCCAGAGAAAAAATGTCATTCATGGCCCGCAGCATGGAGTTGGTTTCCTCCTCAGAATAACCACCGCCGTTCAACAGCTCCATACTAAAGGTAATCTTGCTGATTTTGCCGCCTCTTCCGCGTCTCGCACTGGTATCATAGCGCACCCGGATATCCTGAATGCGATTGATCTCCTCTACAGCCGGCTTCAGAATCACCTTATTGAAATCACCGAAATTAGGATATTGTGCCTTGGCCTGATAGTTGACTCTGGGAATCTTCGATGCTCCCATCTTTTTGGCCTTATCCTCGGCGGCCTTTCGTGCCTTGCTCCGCTCCCGCGCATCCTTCTCCTGAATGATATCCACCGTATCATCAAAGCTTAAATGCAGTCCATCCCGTTTTTCTGCCGTTCGGAAGGCCGGATCATCCATATCCACCAATCCCATAATGGTACGCAAATCATTGAAGCCAACCTCATAGGTATACACGCCGTTATTGGATTTGCCGAAGCATTGCTCTCTCAGCTTCTCATACAGCTTCCATACTGCGGAATTGGACCAGACATACTCGCCCTTGAAAACATTGGTATAATTGCTCTTCGGTGCGATCAGTCCTCTCTGCGTCACCTCTTCCGTAAATACCAGCGTGAATTTACCGTTTTCATAAGTTGTTCGGCTGAAAATATTAATATGCGAGTAATGTCCCTTATCCCGATCCTCCACCATCATAAAAGCGGTACCCAGAGAATCACTGGTCTCCTTCGCAATCTTGTAGATATTGCTGTTAGACATGTTCAGGTTCGGAATATCCGACAGCTGTATCTCTGCAATGGTCCGCACTGCATTGGTTTCCGGATCAAATTTTTCAGCACTCTTATACAGGCTGATATTAAACAGCTTATTGGCCATCAAGCTCCAGTTTCCGTATCTTGCATCAATAAAAACATTCGATTTTCGAAATTTATCCGGCAGAATCAGGTTCTCTGATACGTCAATCTGCTTACTTTTCTTCCCGGCCATGGCTTCCTCATTTCCACATGCACATTTTACCCGATTATGACCTTTTCGGCCTCCAATTACGCTTGAAATTATAGCAAAATTGTGAAATATTGCAAATTTCCGGGTCCTTCAAAATTCCAAACTCACTTTTCTTCCATATCTTTGCTCATTTTCCCTTTTTCTTCTTTCTCATTTTCTCCTTCAAACTCACTTTCCTTCCACAAGTTTACCTTTTTTCCTCTGGATACTCACTTTTCTTCCATATCTTTGTTCATGTACAGCGGACATTTTGCTTGCTTTTACGTCCTTCCAATTTCTCACTTTCTTTCCATAAGTTTGTCACTATCCCCTTATAAACTGGGCTTGAAATTTTTTTTAAATTTTTTTAGGCCTCACTTTTCTTCCATATCTTTCCAGTTTTTGTTCACTCTGTACGGATTTTCGAAGTTTTATCCCTTCTAAAATCCCCTATACTGTCTTTTTTCGAAATTTCTCTCACTTTTCTTCCATATCTTTGCTCATTTTCCCTTTGATCCGTTCTCTTGTCTTCCCATTTTCTGTCTTCCGAACCTGTAAGCATTAGCTGTCATTCAGCTTTTCAAAATTTCCCTCACTTTTCTTCCATATCTTTGCTCATATGTTGGCCTTAGGCTCGCAATTACCGCGAATTATAAGCTATTTTTCAAAATTTCCCTCATTTTTCTTCCATATCTTTGCCCATCTCGCCTCCTTCTCACCGCTGAACCTTTACCTCTGCTTCCAATGCATCGCTTTTTTTCGATATCAGATCTGCTCTCCCGGCTTGAATTTATCCACATTATCCACTTTTTTCAAAATTTCCCTCACTTTTTTTCGATATCTTCCTCACTTTTCTATCTTTTTATTCCAAACTTCTTTTCTGTTTTCTTCCATATCTTTCCGCAAGCTCTTTCCCTGCTTTCTCGCTTTTCTTCCATAGCTTCGCTTTTTCGGGTTATTTTCCTCTCATTTCTTATTCTTTTCTTCCCGCAGATTTATCCTTTTCTTTCTGCATTTTTTTCTTTACTTACGCTGTTTTTATCCATAAGTAAAGCCTGAAAACCGCGTATTTACGTGCTTTTCAGGCTTCTAATTCTAATTTGAATTTTAAATTGTTTTGTTCTTTCTTAATCTTAAATGTAAATGTGTTTTTGTTTTTAGGAAATCAAGAAATTCTCACATTCCATCCTTCATTTCCTTCTGATAACGCTGCATATCCAGTTCAATCAGGTAGTTGATAAAGTCTGTTTTCTTCAGTCCGATGCTGGCACTGTATTCGCAGAGCCAAATATAAGAGCTTTTCTGCATGATCAAGGATTTCTGCATCACATACCGTCCCATATAGGGAAGCTGAAAGCTGAATGGATCAATATTGACCTGTCCCTGCTCAACCGATTCTTTAAAATCAAGAATCAATTTTTCCACATACTTAAGCTGTGAATAATGCTGCTGTGTTGCCCGAATCTTCAAAAACCGTTCATGAATGTCAGACAACTTTGTTGTGGTCATCTGGGTGTCATTCACAACGGGCTTTTCTGCTTTTGTTTTCTTTTCAGCATTGTCCGCCGGGATGTCGGTCGGCACTTTACTTTTCTCCGGCTTCGGTATTTCTGAAGATGTCATAACAGCGGCATCTTCTTCGACTTCCTTCGGCAGACTCTCCACGATGGCATCCGTTACGGTTTCCTGGTGCTCTGCAGAGCCAATGGCCTGCAGACGTTTGGCCTGATTTTTTTCATTGGCAAGCCGCAGCAGCTCTCTCTTACTCGGCATGCTCCACCTCCGTTTTTTCAATCACCGCCTTGGCAATCTTCCGATAATCCTCAGCCGGCTTTGAGTAGCGGCTATATTCCTGCAGACTCATATTCAGCTTTTTGGTTTCGGATACGGCAATGGACTTACGCACTGTGAGCACAAAGGGCTGCAACTTCTGAGGCAGATTTTCGGCAATCTCCTGCAGGTTTGTAAGCGTTGACTGATGCATATTGGTCTTCTCGTATTTGGTCAGGATGAAGCCCAGCACCTCTGCATGGGAATATTTTCGCTTGCCGTCCCTTAGCTTCACGATATCTTCGTTGACATCTGTCACACCGTCCAGAGAGCCTTCGTCACAATCCGAAGGAATGATGACATAGTCCGCAGCAATATACATCATCTGCAGCAGAATATTTTTTGAAGGACCGCTGTCGATCAGCACATAGTCGTAATCTCCGTTCTCACGAATGATATCCATAATGTCGGACAGCAGAAAGACATCATCACTGTCCACAAACTGCCGATCCACCATGGACATGGATTTGGATGCCGGGATGAAATCCAGTTTTCCGAGATGCTGAATAGCAGCATCTACAGGAGCCGTGCCGTGCAGCACCTCATACATAGATGGAAGACTGAGATCCGCTCCTACATATTTGCTGAGGTTGGTTTGCAGATCGAAGTCAATGAGTAGGATTTTCTTCTTCAAATAACATAAACTTGCGGCGAGATCCACACAGGAGGTGGTTTTTCCGACACCGCCCTTCTGATTGGATATGGCAATCACTTTCATTCTGATAACTCCTTTAATTGTAGATATTGCAGAATATACATAACTTGTTTACTGCATATAAAACATACAAAGTGTAATTTAGCTAATATAGCCAGTATAGACTTTAAACACATAAATTGCAATGATTGCTTAAATGCATTTAATTCACTTATATATTCTGAATACAATAAATGCCTTATATGTTTAACACATATAAGGCATTTAAGACAATTAATCAAATTAACACAATTAAGCTGCGCACCATATAATGCAATTAATACAATCAACGCAAAGCTTGCTTTAATGGTCAGATGTTGAAAATCCCATCGCTCGCATGACATTGTCCTGACTTCTTTGGATATGCTTATTCATGGCATTTCGTGCGCCAGTCGGATCATGTGCTTCTATGCAGTGAAGAATTTCAATATGCTCTGCAGTTGACTTCTGGTAATGCAGTGCAATCTCCGGAATGGAATGTCCGGTGCTGGGACCGTTCCAAAGCTCCATAAGATAGGATTCAAGTTTTTTGTTATCGGCAGCGTTCCAGATGGAAATATGAATATCCTGGTTCAGCTTTTCATAGTCTTCTTTACTGAGAGAATCCATATGTGTATTCATGTACTGAAGTCGATCCATCAGCTTTGAAGTATCCATTCCGCGTTCGGCAGCTCTGGCTGCAGCTTCTGATTCGAGAAGCATTCGCATTTCAAAATTGTCAGCAATAAACTTCTGATCAATCTGATTCACAATAGCCCCCTTGTTCATTCGAAGAGTGATCAGACCTTCAGCGGCGAGCGTCTGAAATGCCTCGCGAACAGGGGTTCTGCTGACGCCGAGCTGTTCAGCAACAGCGGTCAGACTCAGTTCATCCCCGCTTTTCCATTCGCCGGAAAAGATAGCTTTTTTCAGTATTGAGGTGATGCGGACACGTGTCGGCATCATTTCCAAAGATTCCATTTAGACCTCCTGCCTAGAGATGTTGTTTGCATATCGTATACAGAAATTATAACGAATGGAACAGAACTCTGCAAATAAAATTGGTGCAGAGACGAAACTTGCATTCTGTCCATAATACCGAATCTGCAGACATAGTTTTATAAAAAACAACCAATATTGAATATCGTATACGATTTCACCTTGCAGAATCCTCAAACACGTGATAAAGTTTGCGTCGCAACATGAATATCGTATACGATATATGATATTTGAAATTACTGGACAGAACAGGAGGATGTTTATATGCATGCAATCGAAAAAATTCTTGCTAAAAACAGCGGAAGAAAAACGGTTCAGACAGGTGAGATCGTAACGGCGAAGGTGGACTTTGCCGAGATCAACGATTTGTATCTGCAGACGGTTTATTCGTTTTATGAAATGGGCGGAGAAAAGGTATGGGATAAGAGTCGATGTGCCTTCGTATTTGATCATTATGCGCCGTGTCCGGATGTGAAAAGCGCAGCAAACCATAAAGAGATGCGTGAATTTGCAAAGAAGAATGAGCTGCAGTTTCACTTTGATACCAATTGCGGCGTGTGTCACCAGGTTATGCCGGAGGCGGGTGTTATTTATCCCGGTATGATTGTTGTGGCAACGGACAGCCATACCACAACACACGGTGCTTTTGGTGCAATGGGAACCGGTGTGGGTGCGACGGATATGGCAACCATTTTGATGACAGGAGAGCTGTGGTTCAGGGTGCCGGAGATTATAGAGGTACGACTGGAGGGAGAGGCGCCTAAGGGTGTGTATCCGAAGGACGTGATTCTGGCTGTTCTCGGAAAGATTCGGGCAGACGGTGCGGTATATAAGGCCATTGATTTCACAGGCTCTTATGTCGAAAAGTTGAATGTTGCCGGGCGCATGACGGTCTGCAACATGGCAGTGGAAATGGGTGCAAAGACAGCTTATATGCAACCGAACCAGGATGTTTTGGATTATGTAGCAAAGCGTGCTGTGCGGCCCTATGAAGTGGAATATACGGATCCTGATTATAAATATGAAGAAAGTTATGTATTTGATGTATCCGCATTGGAGCCGGAGCTTTCCTGCCCCAGCAGTGTGGAAAATGTACATACACTCAGCTCAGTTGTGGCCGAAAACGGAAAAATCCTGCTGAACCAGGGATACATCGGAAGCTGCACAGGCGGCAGAACAGAAGACATTGCCATAGCGGCGCAGATTCTGAAGGGAAAGCATATTCCGGAGTATACAAGGCTTGTTGTTGTTCCGGCTTCCCGGGAGGTTATGGAAGAATGCATGAAGCTGGGGCATATTCAGACCCTGATGGCTGCGGGAGCAACCATTACAACACCGGGCTGCGGTGCCTGCCTTGGTGCCCATGAAGGTATTCTGGCACCGGGTGAGGTATGCATAACCAGTACGAACCGGAACTTCCCTGGACGAATGGGCTCCAATGAAGCACTGATGTATCTTGCAAGTCCGGCAACAGTGGCAGCAAGTATGGCAAACGGTTACATCACGGATCCGCGTGATTTTCTGTGAGGAGGACACATCACATGAATACTGAGATCAAGGGAAAAATCATAGTTGTGGGAGACAACATTGACACAGATCAGATTTATCCGGGCTGCTATCTGGCACTGACGGATCCGAAGGAGATCGGAAGTCATTGCCTGAGCGGCGTTGATGAAAGCATTGCGGCGAATTTTCCGCAGGGCGGCATTGTGGTGGCCGGTAGAAATTTCGGCTGCGGCTCCAGCCGTGAGCATGCGCCGATTGCGCTCCTCAATATGGGAGCAAGAGCGATTTTGGCAGATTCCTTCGCAAGGATTTTCTTCAGAAATGCTGTGAATCTGGGACTTGTACCAGTGATCTGCAAGGGAATCAGCAAGAAGGTAAAGGAGGGTGAAACACTGACACTGGATCTTGAAAAGGGAATTGTTACAGTAGAAGAAAGCGGAGAAAGCTATCCCTGTGAGCAGTTGGGAGAGCAGGCGATGAAGATTCTTGAGGCCGGAGGCATTAAGCCAATGATGCGGGCGCGTTTTGGAAAGCAGAAGTGAGAAATCCGTGGAAGGGAGTAGAGTATGCCTGTTGAATTATCATTTGTGATCGGAATAGCGTTGCTGCTGTTCCTGTGTATTAAGCTGAAGGTGAATGCCTTTATGTCATTGCTGGCAACGGCACTGGCGATGGGCCCGCTTGCCGGCATGAGCGGTGCGGATACGGTAAGCGCCATTACCTCCGGATTTTCCAGCACAGTAAAAAGTATCGGTATTGTCATTATTTTCGGCATCATGCTCGGCAACTACCTGGATGCTGCCAAGGCTACCAATAAGATGGCTTTTGATGCAGTGAAGCTGGTAGGACAGAAGAGAGCGGGTCTTGCTATGGCAATTACGGGATATCTGGTATCAATTCCGGTATTCTGTGATGCGGCATTCGTTATCCTGACGCCGCTGGTAAAGGCGATTCATAAGAAGACCAGAATCCCCCTTTCTGTTCTGGCTG
>CAZJQX010000027.1:0-3052 GCA_964548305.1 uncultured Lachnospiraceae bacterium | reverse complement strand
CCGTTCACTCTGCCATGTGAATGATTCCTTCTTCTGGGTATACACCAACAGCATGGGTTTTGATATGAAGACCGGATTGAAGACATTGTCCCTCAGCAACATATTTATGGCGCTCGGTGGACTCACGGCGACATTTATCTGCAGTTTGTGGCTGTGACGCATGTGGAGCTGATCTGAATCAAATCTTGGATAATGTTGGTTTTACCGTCATTACCGAAAAAGTGCCCTGCACGTGTGATATGTGCGGGGCACTTTTGACATTATATAATGAATGCATTTGATTCATTTATACACTCTGAATGGAATAAATGCCTTATATGTTTAATGCGTATAAGGCATTTAAAACAATTAATACGATCACCGGAATCAACAGATATAAAGCAACTAACACAATTAAAACAATCGAGCTGATGAATACAATTAACGGCATGAAGACATTTATCTGATAGACTGCGGCAAACTGCTGTTCCGGAAGTCTTTCCGGAAACAGAAGGCGGCTGCAACGATGAAGACAAAGCAGATGACCCAGATAATGGGCTCGCAGACACAAACTGCGAAGTAGCCGTATACGGGAACCAGAAATGCCGCGAACAGAGCCTTTCCGATGAGCTCGAGGCTGCTGGAAATCAGCGGTGCGACAGAATGCCGCATGCCCTGCAGTGCGTTGCGGACAACTGTCAGAACGGCCATCGGCGGGATCATGGGGATGCTGATGCGGAGATACAGAACGGAGCTGCTGACGATTTCCGCTTCGCTTGTGCCAGTCACGAAACGCACGGCGGCGGGGGCCAGTGTGAATACAAAAGCCAGTGCCAGCAGCCACCAGAGCAGGTACAGCAGAATTGCATTTTTGATGCCGCTCAGTATTCGACTGCGTTTCCCGGCGCCGTAGTTCTGGCTGGCAAAGGTCGCCACGCCGGTGCCAAGTGCCACGCCCGGAATATAGAAGAGCTCGGCGATCCGACGGGAAGCCACCTGTGCCGCGATGTAGACATTTCCCAGCGCATTGATGGAGCTTTGCAGAAGAACACTTCCGATATTGTAAAGTGCGCTCATGAGCCCCATGCTGAAGCCGGTCCAGAGCATATCCAGCACATAACGCGGGCGCACGCGGAAGTCACGTCCGGAAAATCGCAGGATCGGGTAGCGGAGGATAATGTAGGCGAGCCCGAGAACGGCGCTGATGGCCTGAGAGGCTGCCGTCGCGATGGCAGCGCCGCGAATGCCCATGCCGAAGGGCCCCATAAACAGAAGATCCAGAACCACATTCAGTACGCTGCTGAATAGAAGAAAGCAGAGCGGGGTAATGCTGTTGCCTACCGACTGCAGGAGACCGGACTCGAGGTTATAGCACATCGTGAAGGGAATGGCGGCCAGAATGATGGTGAGGTACTGCACGGCACCGTCAAAAACGGAGGAGGGCACCTGCATTGCCCGGAGAAGCGGCGTTTCCAAGAGCAGGAAGCCGGACATCATGAGAAGGGCTACGGCAAGGGACAGTGTGACCATCCAGGCAACGGAGCTTTTCATTCGCTTTTCATCACCGGCGCCGAAGTTTCGGCTGACGGAAAGCGCGAGGCCGTTGTTCATGCCGAAGGCAAAGTTTGTGATCAGTGTGCAGAGCGTGGACGTTGCACCGATCTGTGCGAGCGCCGTATCACCCAGCAGGTGTCCGGCAATGGCCGTGTCTGCCAGATTGTAAAGCTGCTGCAGAAGATTTCCGATGAAAAGCGGCACTGCGAAGCGCAGCAGAAGTGACATGGGTCTTCCTTCGGTCATATTCAGAACCGGACTGGATTTTATTTTTGACATGATATTCCTTCCTGTTTTCTTCTAATTTATAAAAGAAGCTTTATTGAACTGCTGGCATCATCATATATGAAAAATGCGCTTGATGCTTTCGTGAATACGGCCTATATTGTATAAAAACGACATTGGAGCGAAAAAATGGTCAAGGAATGCCGAAAAATAGATACAGATGCGACTGGACGCGAGCTGTCGCAGAATGCCTTTCGAATGTTTGACGCGGTGAGCTATGCAGGAGACGTGCATGCATATATCGGCGGCTGCATTGCGGCGCATTGGCACACGCAGATTGAGTTGTTCTGCCTCGAGGAGGGTGAGGTGCAGGTGGATATCGGAGATGAGCACCTGCTTCTTCACGGCGGGGAGGGATGCTTCATCAATTCGGAACAGATTCATGCTTTTCATGCATTGTCTGGAAAAACGTCCCGATATATTTCTATTTTGTTTGCGCCGGATATCGTCGGCGGGAAGCAGGGCAGCGCATTTGATGTGCGGTACATGCAGCCGCTGCTGGAACGAGGCACTGCCTTCGCATACTTCCCCTCTGACAGTTTCTTATTAAAATGCTTTCGGCGTGCATACCGGGCTTTGGCAGAGGAGGCTGCAGGATATGAGTTTGCGGTGCGTGATGCACTGAGCGAGCTGGTGCTTGGGCTTTTGCCGACGATTTCTGCGCATCCGCTTCGAAGGCGTGATGAGCTGCAGCCGCATCTTAAGGTTATGCAGCAGTGGATTCAGGATCATCTGGGTGAAAAGATTATGGTTTCGGATATTGCGGCAGCTGCGCAGATCAGTGTGCGGGAGTGCCAGCGTATTTTTATGCGACGCCTGCACTATACGCCGATGGCGTACATCCGCATCTGCCGACTGAATCGTGCGGCGGATGCGCTGAGGCATGATGACCGGTCCGTTACCGCAATTGCACTTGAAAACGGTTTTTCGAGCTCGGCACATTTCACGAAGCAGTTCCGGGATGCCGTCGGCATGAGCCCCACGGAATATCGAAGAAGTATGCATGAAAAAAGATAAAAAAATGCTAAAAAAAGATAAAAAATGCTTGACCAATACAGTTTATTGCTGTATAGTACATCAAGTCGCCGCGAGTGATAAACAAGCGGCGACAAAAAATAAAAAAGTTGCTTGACAAATTGTTCGAAAGCTGATAACCTATATGAGCTGTCGCGAAAGACAAGCACAAAGAACCTTGAAAATCAAAGATCGAATAATACACAGACCCTGAAGATTC
>CAZJQX010000026.1:3771-24861 GCA_964548305.1 uncultured Lachnospiraceae bacterium | reverse complement strand
CTTCTGCTGATTTATTTTCAGGCGGATATTCCGTTCATCAATGAGGATGCGCTGTTCTACTATCTCTTGGGGGCCTGCTGGGCGCGGCACGGGAAAAAGTATTTTGAATGCATACTGTATACGGGGGATAATGTCTTCGATTCGAAAGATCGGGTCCGGCGGGAGATACTGTGGAAACCGCTGCTTTTATGCCTTGCGTTTCTCCTGGCGACTGCCATTTTCGGCTTTTGGCGTTCCGGGTGCCTCATGGCAGCGGCAGTGCGGCCGCTGGTGCTGAGTACGGTGCTCTACCGCATTTCCATGGCCCAGTTTTTCTGGTTTGCCCTGGCCTGTCTGCCTTTGCCGCTTCCCCGGCAGTGGATGCAGGAAAGCTTTCTGCTCTATGCCCTGCATTATCCTGTCGTTCGGCTCCTGCGGCATATTCTGGCGGCATTTCTTTCCCGGGGCATCATGACGGCCCATGCGGAAGGCTTTAGTATGCTGTTTTATGTATCGGCACCTGCGCTTTCTGTGCTGCTTACCCATATTCTGAGCAGCCTTCTGCGGCACTATTTTCCGCTCGGCTATCGGTGGCTCAGCGGCGGACGATAAACGATCGCTGAATCTGTTCTTTCACAATGACCGGGTTCTGTGTTATGATAATAAGGTTAAAAAGCAACATTGGGCCTTTGGCCCACATTATCATTTATATAAGGAAGAAAAAGCATGTTTATTGCAGATCATTGGAAGGACTATGAGGTTCTGGATACCTCCGGAGGAGACAAACTGGAGCGCTGGGGGAAATATCTCCTGCGGCGGCCGGATCCGCAGGTCATCTGGAATACAGGATTTCAGCATCCGGGCTGGAAAAAGCTGAACGGACATTATCATCGTTCTCAGAAGGGCGGCGGAGAGTGGGAGTTTTTCGATCTCCCGAAGCAGTGGACCATTTCCTATACACTGGGCGGAAACGGAGAGAGTCAGTTCAATGAAGCGAAGGCACAGACCTATCGGCCTGCGGCGCCGTCCTATCCCATGCTTGAGGCGCTTCCCGCAGAGGAACGAACACTGACCTTCCATTTGAAGCCCTTTGCCTTCAAGCATACGGGGCTTTTCCCGGAGCAGGCAGCGAACTGGGACTGGTTTTCGGATAAGATTCTGGCGGAGCGGGCGCGGCGTAAGGCTGCCGGAGATGACCGTCCTGTGAAGGTGCTGAATCTTTTTGCTTATACCGGAGGTGCCACGCTGGCGGCAGCGAAGGCAGGTGCCCATGTGACACATGTGGACGCTTCCAAGGGTATGGTGCAGTGGGCTAAGGAAAATGCCCAGAGCTCGGGTCTCGGAGATGCCCCTATCCGCTGGCTGGTGGACGACTGCACGAAATTCGTGGAGCGGGAGCTTCGCCGGGGCAATGTCTACGACGCCGTGATCATGGACCCGCCTTCCTACGGCAGAGGACCCAAGGGCGAGATCTGGAAGATCGAGGATGCGGTGTATCCGCTGATTCAGCTGGCGGGGAAGCTTCTTACAAAGGATTCACTGTTCTTCCTGCTGAATTCCTATACGACCGGCCTGCAGCCGGCGGTGATGAGCTATATGCTGGAAACCGCCATCGCTGTGCGTCTCGGCGGTGTGGTGGAGTCCCAGGAGGTGGGACTTCCGGTGACGGAAAGCGGTCTGGTGCTGCCCTGCGGTGCCAGCAGCCGATTGTCGCTTCGCTGAAATTCCTTACCCCGTGGGTAAGGAAATCGTAATGCTTTTCCTTCTATATTAATGGAAAAGCGCTTGTTTTTAAAAGGACAAGCAATTATATTTATAGGCAGAAAATAAAGCGGCGCCGAAAGGTGCTCCGGAGGATTTTATATGAGAAGAAAGCTTAGAAGCGGTCTGTTGGCTGCGGCTGTCATGGCCGTGCTGAGTGCTGTTCCTGCTCTGGCAGCAGGCTGGACCACCAACAGTGCAGGAAAGTCCGTATATCAGAATGACAGCGGCACAGTGGTGACAAGTTCCTGGATCAAGGCTAATGTAAACGGCACTACAGCCTGGTACTATGCCACCAGTGACGGCTCTATCAAGACAGACGGATGGATGAAGATCAACGAGAAGTACTATTACTTTGACGGCAGCGGTGTGATGCAGACCGGCTGGGTAGACGGTGATAATTACTACTGTGATCCCTCAAGCGGAGAGATGAAGACAGGCTGGAAGCAGCTGGCATTGCCCTCGGATCTGACATCCACAGGAAAGTCCAGTGCAGATACCTATTGGTTCTATTTTAATCAGCGTACCGGTGAGAAGTTCCATTCCGATGGAAGCTATGTGACCACAAAGACCATCGATGGTATCGTATACGGCTTCGACGAAAACGGCTGCATGGCCACCGGCTGGGCTGAGACCGAGAGCGGCAGCCCGGAAATTGCCGGTTATATGTACTTTGCCGAGTCCAATGTCGGCAGCTTCAAGATGGGACAGCGCCTCTCCAATACCTGGTACAGCACCGTGGGCCCGGAAGATGATGACAACAGCAGCAACAGCGACCTGTCCACCGGAGATGTGGAATGGTTCTACTTTAAGTCCAACGGTCATCCGGCAGCCGGCAGCAGCGATGTCTTCGATGTGGAGAAGATCAACGGCAAGCGTTATCTCTTCAATAGCAAGGGAAATCCGGTTTACGGCATTCAGATCGGCAGCACCAGCGAGAGCTCGGAGTCAGCCTATTACTACTGCGGCGGATCCAAGACGGATTGCTCCGTACGAACCGGAAAGATTACGCTGACCCAGGATGACGGCGACAAGATCAGCTGCTACTTCAGTGCCAACGGCAAGGGCTACACCGGTCTCAAGAATAACTGCATATACTATAACGGCAAGATGCAGAAGGCAGATTCGGATCTGAAGTACCAGGCTGTGACCATCAACGGAAAAACCTATGTGGTGAACAGCTCCGGCAGCATTATGAAGAGCAAGAAGAACGCGAAGGACGGAGACGGCAATAAGTGGTCCACCGATGCCAGCGGTCTTCTGTCAGCCGGTTCCATCACAGCCCTGGAGCTTACCTCCCCGCAGACAACGGATATAGAGTAAAAGAAAAAGAAAAAGAAAAAGAGTCCTGCGGGGCTCTTTTTTTCTTGCAATTTCGACCAATATGGGATAAGATAAGCATCGGTGATGCGACACGCACGGCTGGGTGGAAAAGAAACGCCCGAATGCGTGGAAATGTTCCTGATTAAAAACAATTTACGAAAGAAATCGCTTGAAATCGCCGCCCGGCTATGATATCTTAATATTCGCTGTGACATGATAGCGTTGAAATGAAAGATTGCTCAGCTGTACGAAAGCCAAGACCCGGTCTGAGAGCCGGCAACCAAGTATAAGTCATCTGAGAGAACTTCATGGAGCGAATGTCAAGTTAACAAAACTGACGGCAGGTCACTGTACTACAATTTAGATCCGTTCCACAGCAAACGGATTTTGTGCGGGTTCCAACGGGATACGCACGGTTACGTGTACAGTCACCAACTTATCGTCAAATTTCCGATAGGAGGCGACTTTTTTTATGGCAAGTCAAGTAATGAGAATCACACTCAAGGCTTACGACCACTCAATCGTGGACGAATCAGCCGCAAAAATTGTGGAGAGTTGCAAGAAGACAGGATCCCAGGTTTCAGGACCGGTACCCCTTCCCACTAAGAAGGAGATCATCACCATCCTGAGAGCTACTCACAAGTACAAGGACTCTCGTGAGCAGTTCGAGCAGAGAACCCACAAGAGATTGATCGACGTGATCGCACCGAATCAGAAGACAATGGATGCTCTTCAGAGACTGGAGATGCCGGCCGGTGTTTACGTTGACATCAAAATGAAGAAGAAATGATTCTAGTATGATCCGAAAGGATCCGCTGTAGAAAGGAGAACACATGAAGAAGGCTATTTTAGCGACAAAGGTAGGAATGACACAGATCTGGAATGAAGATGGCGTGTTGATTCCAGTAACTGTACTTCAGGCTGGCCCTTGTGTTGTTACACAGGTTAAGACAGTTGAGAACGACGGTTACAAGGCAGTGCAGGTTGGCTTCCAGGACAAGAGAGAGAAGCTGGTTTCAAAGCCGGTTAAGGGTCAGTTCGACAAGGCCGGTGTTTCCTGCAAGAGATTCCTGAGAGAGTTCCGCTTTGAGAACGCTGAGGAGTACAAGGTACAGGATGAGATCAAGGCAGACATCTTTGCTGAGGGCGACAAGATCGACGTTACCGCTATTTCAAAGGGTAAGGGATTCCAGTCCGCCATCAAGAAGTACGGCCAGCACAGAGGACCCATGGCACACGGTTCCAAGTTCCATCGTCATCAGGGTTCCAATGGTACAAGTGCTACACCTTCCAGAGTGCTTCCGGGTAAGGGAATGCCCTCTCATATGGGTGCAGTAAAGGTGACAACTCAGAACCTCACTGTTGTGAAGGTTGATGCTGAGAAGAACCTCATCCTTGTAAAGGGTGCGGTACCGGGACCGAAGAAGGCACTGGTTACAGTTAAAGAAGCTGTAAAGGCCTGAGACGGAAGAAAGGAGGAACATTTAAATGGCTAACGTATCTGTATTTGATATGCAGGGTAAGGAAGTTGGCAAGATGGATCTTAACGACGCTATCTTCGGCGTAGAGATCAATACACATCTTCTTCACCTCGCAGTGGTTGCACAGCTGGCTAACAAGCGCCAGGGCACACAGAAGGCATTGACTCGTTCAGAAGTTTCAGGAGGCGGAAGAAAGCCTTGGAGACAGAAGGGCACCGGTCATGCAAGACAGGGCTCCATCAGAGCACCGCAGTGGAAGGGCGGCGGCGTAGTATTCGCTCCGGTTCCCAGAGACTACACCACAACCATGAACAAGAAGGAGAAGAGAGCGGCTCTTAAGTCTGCACTTTCCAACGCTGTTCAGGAGAACAAGCTGATCGTGGTTGATGAGATTAAGTTCGACGAGATCAAGACAAAGAACTTCCAGAACATGCTCAACGCACTGAATGTGAAGAAGGCATTCGTTCTTCTGGATTCCAATGACCAGAACACAGTTCTTTCTGCTAGAAACATTGCTGACATCAAGACAGCACAGGTTAACGAGCTGAACGTTTATGACGTTATGAAGTTCGGTACAGTGGTTGCTACTAAGGCAGCTCTGGAGAAAGTTGAGGAGGTATACGCATAATGGCTGACATTAGATATTACGACGTTATCCTTCGTCCGGTCATCACTGAGAAGTCCATGGGCGAGATGGCATCCAAGAAATATACCTTCCTTGTAAATCCGGCAGCAACAAAGTCCCAGATTAAGGAAGCTGTTGAGAAGATGTTCGACGGCGCTAAGGTTAAGTCTGTAAACACCATGAATCAGGATGGCAAGACCAAGAGAAGAGGCATGGTATTCGGAAAGACTGCTGCAACAAAGAAGGCAATCGTAGCACTGACAGAGGATTCAAAGGAGATCGAGGTTTTCGCAAGCCTTTGATTCTGACAATCAGGACGTTCGAATACGCCGCGTGAAAAAATTTCTCAATTATACGCGGCCAATTGTAAAGGAGAAAAACAGTCATGGGTATTAAGACATATAATGCTTATACACCTTCAAGAAGAAACATGACCGGTTCTGACTTCGCAGAGGTTACCAAGAAGAGCCCGGAGAAGTCACTGCTTGCTGCTAAGAGCAAGAACGCCGGAAGAAACAATCAGGGTAAGATCACTGTTCGTCACCAGGGCGGCGGCAACAGACAGAAATACAGAATCATCGATTTCAAGAGAAATTCCAAGGATGGCATTCCTGCAAAGGTTGTCGGTATCGAGTACGATCCGAACAGAACAGCAAACATTGCTCTTCTGGCTTATGCAGACGGCTCCAAGGCTTATATCCTTGCTCCGAATGGTCTGACAGACGGTATGACCGTTATGTCCGGCGAGCAGGCTGAGGCAAGAGTAGGAAACTGCCTTCCCCTTTCTGCTATCCCCGTTGGTTCTGAGATCCACGCAATCGAGCTGATCCCCGGCAAGGGCGCACAGCTGGTTCGTTCCGCTGGTAATGCTGCTCAGCTGATGGCTAAGGAAGGAAAGTACGCTACACTGCGTCTCCCCTCCGGCGAGATGAGAATGGTTCCGATCTCCTGCCGCGCTACTATGGGCGTTGTAGGCAACGGCGATCATAACCTGATCAACCTCGGTAAGGCTGGCCGTAAGAGACACATGGGTATCCGCCCGACAGTCCGCGGTTCTGTTATGAACCCGAACGATCACCCGCACGGTGGTGGAGAAGGTAAGGCACCGGTTGGTAGACCTGCACCTTGCACTCCTTGGGGTAAGCCGGCACTCGGTCTCAAGACCAGAAACAAGAAGAAGAGCTCCAACAAGCTGATCGTAAGAAGACGCGATGGCAGAGCCATTAAGTAACTGAGGAGGAGAATAGGATATGTCACGTTCAATTAAAAAAGGACCCTTCGCAGACAAGAGCCTGCTTAAGGCTGTGGATGCAATGAATGCTGCCGACAACAAGGCAGTGATTAAGACCTGGTCTCGCCGTTCTACTATCTTCCCGTCTTTCGTTGGTCATACCATCGCCGTACATGACGGAAGAAAGCATGTACCGGTATACATCACAGAGGATATGGTTGGACACAAGCTTGGCGAATTCGTAGTTACCAGAACCTTCCATGGTCACCGTAACGACGAAAAGAGAGGCTAATTGCATAATCGAAAGGAGGACATGTTAAATGTCAAAGGGTCATAGATCTCAGATTAAGAGAGAGAGAAATGCAAATAAAGACACCAGACCTTCAGCAAAGCTTTCTTATGCAAGAGTGTCTGTTCAGAAGGCCTGCTTCGTTCTGGATGCCATCAGAGGCAAGAACCTGGAAGAGGCTATTGGTATCGTAACTTACAACCCCAGATATGCTTCCACTCTGGTGAAGAAGCTTCTGGAGTCTGCAGCAGCAAATGCTGAGAACAACAACAATATGTCAAGAGACAACCTGTATGTTGCTGAGTGTTTCGCAAATGCAGCTCCCACAATGAAGAGAATTCATCCGAGAGCACAGGGAAGAGCTTACAGAATCCTGAAGAGAAGCTCTCATATCACAGTCGTTTTGGACGAGAGAAAGTAAAGGAGGAGGCATAGAATGGGTCAGAAAGTTAATCCGCACGGCATGAGAGTCGGCGTCATTAAGGATTGGGATTCCAAGTGGTATGCTGACAAGAAGACTTTTTCAGATACCCTTGTTGAGGACTACAACATCAGAAAGTTCCTGAAGAAGAGACTGTACTCAGCGAATGTTTCCAAGATCGAGATCGAGAGAGCAGCCAACGATAAGGTTCGCATCATCATCTTCACAGCTAAGCCCGGTTATGTAATCGGTAAGGGCGGCGCTGAGATCGAGAAGGTAAGAAAGGAAGTTCAGCAGCTTACCTCCAGAAACGTATACATCGACATCAAGGAGATCAAGAGACCGGATCGTGATGCACAGCTGGTTGCTGAGTCTATCGCACAGTCTCTGGAGAACCGTGTTTCCTTCAGAAGAGCTATGAAGCAGGCTATGTCCAGAACCATGAAGTCTGGCGTGCTTGGAATCAAGGCTTCTGTAGGCGGCCGTCTCGGCGGTGCAGATATTGCAAGAAGAGAGTTTTATAGCGAAGGCACCATCCCTCTTCAGACTTTGAGAGCTGACATTGACTACGGCTTTGCAGAGGCTGCTACAACCTACGGCAAGCTGGGTGTAAAGGTTTGGATCTATAAGGGCGAGGTACTTCCTGCCAAGAAGAATAAGGAAGGGAGCGAGAAATAACTATGTTAATGCCTAAGAGAACGAAATTCCGTAAGCAGATGCGTGGAAGAATGACCGGAAAGGCCACAAGAGGCAACAAGATTGCTCATGGCGAGTTCGGTATCATTGCAACAGAGCCGTGCTGGATCAAGTCAAACCAGATCGAGGCAGCCAGAGTTGCACTGACAAGATATATCAAGCGTGGCGGTCAGGTTTGGATCGATATCTTCCCTGATAAGCCCGTTTCCGCTAAGCCCCTTGGTGTTCGAATGGGATCCGGAAAGGGTGCCGTTGAGTTCTGGGTGGCAGTTGTTAAGCCGGGCAGAGTTATGTTCGAGATTGCCGGCGTACCTGAGGAGCAGGCAAGAGAGGCTTTGAGACTTGCTATGCACAAGCTTCCCTGCAATTGTAAGATCGTTGCAAAGGCCGATCTGGAAGGCGGTGATAACTAATGAAGAAGAATGCTTATTTAGAAGAGTTAAAGGCAAAGAGTGCTGAGCAGCTGAATGAGGAACTCGTTTCTGCAAAGAAGGAGCTTTTCAGCCTGAGATTCCAGAACGCTACAAACCAGCTCGATAATACAGCTAGAATCACAGAGGTTCGTAAGAACATCGCGCGGATTCAGACAGTTATCACAGAGAAGACAAAGGCGTGAGAAGGGAGAGCACAACAATGGAGAGAAATCTTAGAAAGACACGTACTGGTAAGGTCATCAGTGCAAAGATGGACAAGACCATCGTTATCGCAATCGAAGATCACGTTAAGCACCCTCTGATCGGTAAGATCGTAAAGCGTACTGTGAAGATCTATGCTCATGATGAGAACAACGAGGCTGGTGAGGGCGATACCGTTAAGGTTATGGCTACCAGACCGCTGTCCAAGACCAAGAGATGGAGACTGACAGAAATCGTTGAGAAGGCGAAGTAATTTGGAGCAGGGAAGGAGCATTAAATGATTCAGCAGGAAACAAGACTTAAGGTT
Source organism: uncultured Lachnospiraceae bacterium (assembly GCA_964548305.1). GTDB lineage: Bacteria > Bacillota > Clostridia > Lachnospirales > Lachnospiraceae > Oribacterium. Next base: position 16,113 of record CAZJQX010000026.1, on the reverse strand, counting down.
GCTGATAACACAGGTGCAAGAGAGCTTCTTTGCATCCGCGTTATGGGTGGCTCAACAAGAAGATATGCCGCAATCGGTGATACCATCGTTGCTTCTGTTAAGGATGCAATCCCGGGCGGCCAGGTAAAGAAGGGCGACGTTGTGAAGGCTGTTGTTGTTCGTACAGTTGACGACGTTCGCAGAAAGGATGGCAGCTACATCAAGTTCGATGAGAACGCAGCTGTTATTCTGAAGGAAGACAACACTCCCAAGGGAACTCGTATCTTTGGACCGGTTGCCAGAGAGCTTCGTGATCATGGCTATATGAAGATCGTGTCTCTCGCACCGGAAGTATTATAAGGAGGTTGCCAGATGCGTAGAATTAAAAAAGACGATATGGTAAAGATCATTGCCGGTAAGGACAATGGCAAGCAGGGCAAGGTTCTTTCCTTCAACCCTGAGACCAACAAGGTAGTCGTTGAAGGCTGCAATATGGTAACCAAGCATCAGAAGCCGACTCAGGCTGGCATGCAGGGCGGCATCCTTCACAAGGAGGCTCCGATTGATGCTTCCAACGTAATGCTGGTTGTTGACGGCCAGGCAACACGTGTAGGCTTCCAGGTAGTAGACGGCAAGAAGGTCAGAGTTGCAAAGAAGACCGGCAAGGTAGTTGACTGAGAAAGGAGGAATTCATAATGGCTAGATTAAAGGAGCTTTACAATAGCGAGATCAAGGACGCTATGGTGAAGAAGTTCGGTTACAAGAACGTAAACGAGATCCCGAAGCTGGATAAGATCGTGATCAACATGGGTGTTGGCGAGGCTAAGGAGAATTCCAAGGTTCTCGACAGTGCAGTGAGAGATCTTGAGATCATCACCGGACAGCATGCAGTTACCACAAAGGCTAAGAAGTCTGTGGCTAACTTCAAGATCAGAGAGGGTCAGGCCATCGGCTGTAAGGTAACCCTTCGCGGCGAGAAGATGTATGAGTTCGCTGACAGACTGATCAACCTTGCGCTTCCCCGCGTAAGAGACTTCCGCGGCGTTAATCCCAACGCTTTCGACGGCAGAGGTAACTATGCTCTGGGCATCAAGGAGCAGATCATCTTCCCCGAGATCGAGTTCGATAAGGTGGATAAGGTGAGAGGAATGGACATCATCTTCGTTACTACAGCTAAGACTGATGAGGAGGCTCGTGAGCTTCTGACACAGTTCAACATGCCGTTCGCTAAATAATCGGAGGGAATTATGGCAAAGTTATCAATGAAATTAAAGCAGCAGAGACCGGCTAAGTTCTCCACCAGAGAGTACACAAGATGTAAGATCTGTGGAAGACCCCACTCTGTTCTGAGAAAGTACGGCATCTGCCGTGTTTGCTTCCGTGAGCTGGCTTACAAGGGTGAGATCCCCGGCGTAAAGAAGGCTTCCTGGTAAGAAACGCTTTCCCAAAGATTTTGAGAGCCTGCGGCGATGTGACTTCTGTTGTGTCGTCAAGGGCGATAATTTCTGGACTGTATCCCAAAAAGTACAGCATTTACTTCGAAAGATACGCCAGACCGGGTTGAAACCTCGGAAAAAATGGTTATAATGTAAATGTTGCTCAGCCGAAATTCGGCTTGAGTGACATTTCGTTGTAATAATATATTTTATTAGAGAAAGGATATCCGTAATCATGAGTATGAGTGATCCGATCGCAGATATGCTTACAAGAATCCGTAACGCAAATACTGCAAAGCACGACACAGTAACTATCCCGTCTTCCAAGATGAAGGTTGCTATCGCAAACATCCTTGTAGACGAGGGCTACATCGCGAAGTATGAGCTGGTAGAGAACGGCAAGTTCCAGGACATCCAGGTTACCCTGAAGTACGGCGCAAACAAGAACGAAAAGATCATCAGCGGCATCAGAAGAATCTCCAAGCCGGGTCTTCGTGTATACGCAGGCAAGGAGAACATGCCGAGAGTTCTTGGCGGACTTGGTATTGCAATCGTATCCACCAATCAGGGTGTTATGACTGACAAGCAGGCTAGAAAGCAGGGCGTAGGCGGCGAAGTGCTGGCTTTCGTTTGGTAATTTATTGTTTGTCGGAATGACCAATTTCTGAAAACAGTTCAAAAACTGAGAATTTAAGAGAGGAGACATGATATGTCACGTATCGGAAAGTTACCGGTAGCTATCCCAGCAGGCGTTACTGTTGAGATCAAGGACGGCAATGTGGTAAGTGTCAAGGGACCGAAGGGAACACTGGAGAGAACCTTTGCACCGGAAATCACAATTAAGGAAGAGGACGGCCACATCGTCGTTACAAGACCGAATGATAATAAGAAGGAAAAGTCCCTTCACGGACTGACCAGAGCGCTGATCCACAACATGGTGGAAGGCGTTACCAACGGCTTCGAGAAGAAGCTGGAGATCAACGGTGTAGGTTACAGAGCAGCAAAGCAGGGCAAGACTCTGACTCTGACTCTGGGTTATTCTCACCCGGTGATCATGGAGGATCCGGAAGGCATCGAGACTGTTCTTGACGGACAGAACACCATCTTCGTTCGCGGTATCAGCAAGGAGAAGGTTGGTCAGTACGCTGCCGAGATCAGATCCAAGAGAGGACCGGAGCCTTACAAGGGCAAGGGAATCAAGTATTCTGATGAGACCATCAGACGTAAAGTCGGTAAGACCGGTAAGAAGTAATAGGAGGAAAGTAGAATGGTTAGCAAGAAGAATAAGGCTGAGCTTCGTCAGAAAAAGCATGCAAGACTTAGAAACCGTTTCGCTGGCACTCCGGAGAGACCGCGTCTTGCAGTGTTCAGATCAGATAAGCACATGTATGCACAGGTTATTGATGATGTTGCAGGCAACACACTGTGTGCAGCATCTACTCTTGATAAGGATGCACAGCTTGAGATCACAAACAACATCGAGGCTGCTCAGTATGTAGGCAAGAAGATTGCTGAGAAGGCTCTGGCTAAGGGCATCAAGGAAGTCGTATTCGACAGAGGCGGTTTCCTGTATCATGGAAAAGTTCAGGCACTTGCAGAGGCTGCAAGAGAGGCCGGACTGGTATTCTAATCGAGAGGAGATAACGACAAGATGAAGCGCGAAAAAATTGATGCAAATCAGTTAGAATTAAACGACAACGTCGTAGCCATCAAGCGTGTCGCTAAGACCGTTAAGGGTGGCCGTACCATGAGATTCTCCGCTCTCGTAGTAGTTGGAGACGGCAATGGTCATGTAGGCTGCGGCCTGGGCAAGGCAGTTGAGGTTCCTGAGGCAATCAGAAAGGCAAGAGAGGCTGCTGTTAAGAACATCGTTACAATCCCTGTAAATGATGAGAAGTCTGTACCGCATGATTATGTTGGTAAGTTCGGTTCCTCCACAGTTCTTCTGAAGAAGGCTCCGGAAGGTACCGGTATCATCGCCGGCGGTCCGGCTCGTTCTGTTCTTGAGCTGGCAGGCATCCGCAACATTCGTACCAAGTCTCTGGGCTCCAACAACAAGACCAACGTTGTACTGGCAACTCTTCAGGGTCTGACTTCAATGAAGACACCGGAGCAGTTCGCAGCACTTCGCGGCAAGACTGTTGCTGAGATCACAGGTTAATGGGGAGGTAATGAAATGGCAGATAAGTTAAAGATTACATTAGTTAAGTCTCCTATCGCTGCTATCCCTAAGCAGAGAGCAACCGTTCAGGCTCTTGGACTCAGAAAGATTCGTCAGTCTGTAGAGCTTCCGAACAACGGCGCTACAAAGGGAATGATTCAGAGAGTCAATCACCTTGTAAAAGTTGAAGAAATCTAAGGAGGCATACAATGGAGTTATCAAATCTGAGACCGGCTGACGGTTCAAAGCAGTCCAAGAACTTCAGACGTGGCCGTGGTCATGGTTCAGGAAACGGTAAGACAGCAGGTAAGGGACATAAGGGACAGAAGGCTCGTTCCGGCGCTCCGAGACCTGGATTTGAGGGTGGCCAGATGCCCCTCTTCAGACGTATTCCGAAGAGAGGCTTCACTTCTATGAACAGAGCAGTGATCAATGCGATCAATCTTTCTGTTCTTGAGGACCGTTTCAATGACGGCGAAGAGGTTACAGAGCAGGTTCTTCTTGAGAAGGGCATGATCAGAGATATCAATGATGGAGTGAAGATCCTTGGCAACGGCGAGCTGACAAAGAAGCTCAATGTTAAGGTTTCTGCATTCTCAGCATCAGCGAAGGAGAAGATCGAGGCCGTAGGCGGAACCTGTGAGGTGATCTGATGTTTCAATCGTTACGAAACGCATTCAAGGTAAAGGATTTAAGAAAAAGACTCTTATATGTTTTCCTGATGCTTGTAGTAATTCGATTTGGATCGAATCTTCCTATCCCGGGTGTAAACTCGGGATATTTCAGTGATTTGTTTGACAAGATGTCAAGCAATGATGCTTTCGGCTGGTTCAATACGATGACCGGCGGCTCCTTTGAGCAGCTCAGTGTTTTCGCATTGTCCATTACACCGTACATTACCTCATCCATCATCATTCAGCTTCTGACAGTGGCTATTCCGGCCCTTGAGGAGATGCAGAAGGATGGCGAGGAAGGCCGAAAGAAGCTGACAACCTATACCAGATATGTGACCATTGGACTGGCACTGATTGAGTCTACAGCTATGGCTGTGGGCTTCGGCGGACAGGGACTTCTGGTTGGGTTCAGCACTGCGAGCACCATCAGAAAGCTGGCGGATATTGTCATTGCAGTGGTTACTATGACCTCTGGCTCGGCACTTCTGATGTGGATCGGTGAGCAGATGACAGATAAGGGAATCGGAAATGGTATTTCACTGGTTCTCCTTTTCAATATTCTCTCTTCGGTTCCCCAGGATTTCCTGACCCTTTATGAGCGATTCGTACAGGGACGGAAGGTGGCCGCTATGGTGGTTGCCATCGTGATAATCGCAGTTGTGATTCTTGCGTTGGTTGCCTTTACCGTTGTGCTGCAGGGTGCGGAGCGCCGCATTCCGGTCCAGTACAGCAGAAGAGTGCAGGGAAGAAACCTGGTGGGAGGACAGTCCTCTGAAATCCCGCTGAAGGTGAATACGGCAAACGTTATGCCGGTCATCTTTGCATCCTCTCTCATGACCATGCCTGTGGTTATCGGGCAGATCCTGAAGGTGGATTACAGCACCATCGGAGGCAAGATACTGATGTGTCTCAACTCCGGAAGCTGGTGTAATCCGGATGCACCGATTTATTCACTCGGTCTCATTCTTTATCTCGCTCTTCTCGTATTTTTTGCTTACTTCTATACGTCGATTTCCTTTAATCCGTTGGAGGTGGCAAACAATATGAAAAAGCAGGGAGGCTTCATTCCGGGAATTCGTCCTGGAAAGCCGACCAGCGATTACCTTGAGAACATTCTTACCTATATTGTTTTTATCGGTGTATGCGGTCTCGCCATCATTGCCCTGATACCTATCGTGGTTTCCGGTGTGTTCAATGTGAGCAGGATTTCCTTCTCCGGTACCTCACTGCTGATCATTGTCGGCGTTGTTCTTGAAACACTGAAGGCAATTGATTCACAGATGGTGGTAAGAAATTACAAGGGATTTTTAGACGATTGATAATGAGGCCTCCTTGGTTTTTCGGAACCGAGGAGGCCCATGCTGTTTACGCAGGCAATGCGCCGGACGGCCGTGCCTGCATGTACATTTTGCACTACATTGCTTCCAGGGGAGGTAGCTATGAAGATCGTAATGTTGGGTGCGCCGGGAGCCGGCAAGGGAACACAGGCGATTAAAATTGCAGAGCAGTATGGAATTCCGCACATTTCCACAGGAGATATTTTCCGTGCCAATATCAAGGGCGGTACGGAGCTGGGCATGAAGGCCAAGTCCTATATGGATAGGGGCGAGCTGGTACCGGATGAGGTAACCATCGGCATGCTGCTGGATCGTATTCATGAGGCAGACTGCAGCAATGGTTATGTGCTGGACGGCTTCCCCAGAACCATCCCCCAGGCAGAAAGTCTGACCAAGGCGCTGGCTGAGAATGGTGAGAAGATCGATTATGCATTAGACATCGAGGTTCCGGATGCCAACATTGTGGAACGCATGGGCGGACGCCGTGCATGTCCGAAGTGCGGCAATACCTATCATATCGTCTATGCGGCTCCGAAGCAGGAAAATGTCTGTGACAAGTGCGGATCTGAGCTGATCATCCGTTCCGATGACAAACCGGAAACCGTTCAGGATCGACTGAATGTTTATCATAAGCAGACAGAACCCCTGATCCGCTATTACCGGGAGGCCGACGTGTTGAAGGAGATTGACGGCACACAGGAGCTGGAAAAGGTGTTCCGGGACGTTCTGGCCGTTCTTGGCTGAGAAGCGCCCATATAAACTTAAGCTGAGTCCTTTGTAGATAGAAAGAACGGAAAGGACAGTAGAAATGATTGAAATCAAGTCAAAGCATGAAATTGAACTGATGCGGGAAGCCGGTAAGGTGCTTTCCGAGGTACATGAGCGGCTGGGGGAGAAGGTAGCGCCGGGCATCAGCACGATGGAGCTGAATGCTTACGGAGAAGGCATTATCCGAAAAATGGGATGTATCCCCAGTTTCCTGCATCTGTATGATTTTCCGGCAGCCTGCTGCATCTCAGTTAACGATGAGGTGATTCACGGAATTCCGGATAAGCACCGGATCCTGAAGGACGGCGACATTGTCTCCTTCGACATCGGGACGAACTATAAGGGCTATCATTCTGATGCCACCAGAACCTGGGCCGTAGGAAAGTGCGAGGAAAATGCACTGCGCATTATTGAGGCCTGCAGAGAGAGCTTTTTCCGCGGCATTGCCAATGCGATACCGGGAAATCATCTGAATGACATCTGCAGTGCCATCGGAGACTATGCAGAGTCCCAGGGCTACGGTGTGCTGACGGATTATGTCGGACACGGTATCGGACATGAGGTACACATGGATCCTGAGGTGCCCAACTTCCGCATGAAGCGCAAGGGACCGAAGCTGCAGGCAGGTATGACCCTGGCCATTGAGCCGATGATCACAGAGGGCTCACCGGAGGTGCGGGTGCTTGACAATGACTGGACAGTGGTTACCGTGGACGGAAAGCTTTCCTGCCACTATGAAAATACCATTCTGATCACAGACAACGGACCGGAGATCCTGAGTCTGGTGCAGTAAGGATCAAAAGAGATTAATTATTAAGGAGAAACGAATGTCGAAAACAGACGTTATCGAGATTACAGGCAAGGTAATCGAAAAGCTCCCGAACGCCATGTTTCAGGTTGAGCTTGAAAATGGTCACCAGGTGCTGGCACATATTTCCGGAAAGCTTCGGATGAACTACATCAGAATTCTTCCGGGTGACAAGGTGACCATTGAGCTTTCTCCCTATGATCTTTCCAAGGGAAGAATCATCTGGAGAGACAAATAAAACACTGTGTTTGTATTTCATTAAGTACAATGCGGGGCGAAAAAATGAAAAAGTTTGGACTTTACATTTGTTGACCGTTTTGCTAGAATTATACGGCAACTTTGTTCGAATTCGTAATTAGAAAGGGAAATTACTATGAAGGTAAGATCATCAGTAAAGCCTATCTGCGAAAAATGCAAAGTCATTAAGCGTAAGGGCTCGATCAGAATCATCTGCGAGAACCCCAAGCATAAGCAGAGACAAGGTTAATTATTAGGAGGAAACGAAAATGGCTCGTATTGCAGGTGTCGATTTACCGAGAGAGAAGCGCATCGAGATCGGTCTGACATACATTTACGGTATCGGCAGATCTTCCGCTGACAAGATTCTTGCAGCAACAGGCGTTAATCCGGACACACGTGTGAAGGATCTCACCGATGATGAGGTTAAGGTTCTGGCCGCTTATATCGCTGAGAACCAGACTGTAGAGGGTGATCTCCGCAGAGAAGTTGCTCTTGACATCAAGAGACTTCAGGAAATTGGCTGCTACAGAGGTATCCGTCACAGAAAGCATCTTCCGGTTAGAGGTCAGAAGTCCAAGACCAATGCCAGAACATGCAAGGGTCCGAGAAAGACTGTCGCAAACAAGAAGAAGTAATTCGGTAACACATAGTGATCTTCATGTTTTAAACACAGGAAGAGATTTAAGGAAAGTAGGTTAGTTTAAATATGGCTAAGTCAACTGGTAAGAGAGTGACAAAAAAGCGCGTAAAGAAAAACGTTGAACGCGGACAGGCACATATTCAGTCATCTTTCAACAATACAATCGTAACGCTGACAGATGCACAGGGTAACGCTCTTTCATGGGCAAGTGCTGGTGGTCTTGGTTTCAGAGGTTCAAGAAAATCTACTCCATATGCAGCACAGATGGCTGCTGAAACTGCTGTAAAGGCAGCTTTGGTGCACGGCCTGAAGTATGTGGATGTTATGGTTAAGGGACCTGGTTCAGGAAGAGAGGCAGCTATTCGTGCCCTTCAGGCAAGTGGTCTTGAGGTAACATCCATTAAGGACGTAACCCCGGTTCCGCACAACGGATGCCGTCCGCCGAAGCGCAGAAGAGTTTAATCTTCTGTCTGCAGTCTATGGAGGCTGCACTTTGTAACTAGACAACATGGCTATAGGCCAGCCCGAGGAAGCCGATTGGTGTAAAGGGCGTATCACATGATTTTTAATATGATATTAGGAGGATAATATGGCAGTAGATAAGGTTCCTGTACTTAAAAGATGCCGGTCACTGGGACTTGACCCTGTATTCCTGGGAGTAGATAAGAAGTCCAACAGACAGCTGAGAAACCAGAGACGTAAGATGAGTGAGTATGGCATGCAGCTTCGTGAGAAGCAGAAGGCTAAGTTCATCTACGGTGTACTGGAGAAGCCCTTCAGAAACTACTATGCTAAGGCAGAGAGAATGAATGGCCAGACCGGTACAAACCTGATGGTTCTTCTCGAGAGCAGACTGGACAATGTAGTATTCAGAATGGGTCTTGCACGTACCAGAAGAGAAGCTAGACAGATCGTTGGTCATAAGCTGATCACTGTAAACGGCAAGGTTGTAAATATTCCTTCCTACCTCATTTCTGCAAATGACGTTGTTGCTGTTAAGGAGTCCAAGAAGTCTCTTCAGAGATTCAAGGATATCCTTGAGGTTACCAACGGCAGAATGATCCCGGCATGGCTTGACTGTGACCAGGAGAATATGAAGGCAACTGTAAAGCAGCTTCCTCACAGAGAAGAGATCGATGTTCCTGTAAACGAGATGCTGATCGTCGAGTTGTATTCAAAGTAATTAAAGCCTTGAACAAAGGAGGCATTGAATGTTCGATTTTGAAAAACCAAACATTGAGATCGTGGATATTTCAGAAGATGAGAAGTACGGCAGATTCGTCTGTGAGCCGCTGGAAAGAGGCTATGGTACGACTCTGGGCAATTCTCTGAGACGGATCATGCTTTCATCCCTTCCCGGCTATGCTATTTCCAAGGTGAAGATTGAAGGTGCACTCCACGAGCTGAGTGAAATCCCCGGTGTAAAAGAGGATATCACTGAGATCATCATGAATCTCAAGAGTATCGCAATTAAGAACACATCGTCCTCCGAGGAGCCGAAGCTTGTCACTGTGGATTTCACCGGTGAGGGTGTTGTCAGAGCTTCCGATATCCAGGCAGATGCCGATATCGAGATCGTCAACCCGGATCAGGAAATTGCCACACTGACAGGTCCGGATGGAAAGCTCTATATGGAGCTGACCATCACCAGCGGCAGAGGCTATGTGGGTGCAGATCAGCAGAGCAGCGAGCTCCAGCCCGGAGAATTCGCTGTGGATGCGAGCTACACACCGGTTGAGCGTGTAAATATGACCATTGAGAATACTCGTGTCGGCAATATGACCGATTACGATAAGCTCACTTTGGATGTATTTACCAATGGAACGGTATCCCCTGATGATGCTGTTTCCATGGCAGCGCAGATTCTTTCCGAGCACCTGGATCTTTTCGTTGGTTTGTCTGACAATGCAGCACAGGCCGAGGTCATGGTTGAAAAGCCGGACGACGAGAAGGGCAAGGCACTGGAGATGAATATTGATGAGCTGGAGCTGAGTGTTCGTTCCTACAATTGTCTGAAGAGAGCGGGCATCAACACAGTTCAGGAGCTTTGCTCCAAGACACCGGAGGACATGATGAAGGTGAGAAACCTGGGTCGGAAGTCCCTGGAAGAGGTTTTGGCAAAGCTGAAGGAGCTGAATCTCGGTCTTTCTCCCCACGAGGAATAAGACCGTTTATGGTCTGTGAAAAGCCACAGACCGGATTCTGCGGAATGCCATTCGCAGGATGCAGAGAATATAACCGATAAGACTAAAAAGCACGGTGGAGGGAATTTATCATGGCAAATTACAGAAAATTAGGCAGAACATCCAGCCAGAGACAGGCAATGCTTCGTTCTCTGACAACAGCAGTTCTTCAGAACGGCAGAATCTTCACAACTGAGGCTAGAGCGAAGGAAGTTCGCAAGCAGGTTGAGAAGCTGATCGCTCTTGCAGTAAGAGAGAAGGACAACTTCGAAGAGGTTACTGTAAAGGCAAAGGTTGCCCGCAAGGATGCTGAGGGCAAGCGTGTGAAGGAAGTTGTAGACGGCAAGAAGGTTACCGTTTATGACGAGGTAGAGAAGACCATCAAGAAGGATAAGGCTTCCAGACTGGCAGCTCGTCGTCAGATCCTGGCTGCTACCTATGTTCCGACTGTTGTTCCGACACAGGCTGCCGGCAAGAAGAAGAACACAAAGAAGGTTGACCTTGCTGCAAAGCTTTTCGATGAGTACGGCCCGAAGTATGCAAGCCGTAACGGTGGTTATACCAGAATCGTAAAGGTAGGTCTCAGAAAAGGAGACGCTGCTATGGAGGTTCTTCTCGAGCTGGTTTAATGCCGACCCGGGTAACCGCATTTTCTAAAATTATAAAAAAGGTTGAACAGAACTTCGAACATTCTGTTCTGACGGATTTGAATAAGTTGCAGAGAAGGGGATGGCTCCGTTGGGAGCTGTCCCCTTTTCACCTATCGGAAAATGGGTTATACTCTATGCATCAGAAAAGAATTTTTGGAGGCATATATGAAGAAGATTAAAGCGTTATTCGGCAGTCTGCTTCTGCTGGGCAGTCTGCTTAGCTTCAGTGTTCCGGCATTGGCCAGCAACAGCTACAGCACCATCAGCAGCGTGAAAATCACGGTGGATGAATCACTTCGGAAGCTGAAATCCGACGACTCGAAGCCCACCGTGGATGTGGGCAATTTTACTGCCGGCAATGAGGGGAAGTATGTTATTGTTTCCGCAGACTGGTATGACAACAGTGTTTCGGACAGTCTGCAGGTAGGAAGCACGCCGCAGGTGGTCCTCTATCTGGAGGCTCAGTCTAAGGAAAAGTCCAACGGTGATGAAATCGAATATCGTTTTTCCGGCTCTTATTCGGCTTCCAATGTCAGCATTTCCGGCGGCACCTTTGTGAGCTGCAAGCGGAATGATTATTATTCACTGCAGGTTGTTCTGGCACTGAAGGGAGTAGAGGGCGATTACGATACACCCACCAATCCGGCCTGGGCCTCCAGTCAGCTGGGACTGGCTACGTGGACTGCACCCACCAATACCTCCGGCTATTACAAAGTGACACTGATGCGGGATACGAAGAAAATTGTGACCATCACCACGGATGCCACCAGCCTGAACCTCTACCCCTGGATGACCGACATCGGACAGTACAGCTTTCAGGTGCGGACACTGGCCTATACTGCTGATCAGAAGCGCTACGGCAAGGATTCTGATGATGTGGAATCCGGAACCGTGAATATAACGGCGGAAAATAAATCCAATGGACAGGGCAAGTATGATACGACGCAGATCAGCGGCACGGGAAACAGCAGCAGTCAAAGCAGCAGCTCTTCTGTGGACAACAGCAACACTGTGGGCTGGTATCAGAGCGGCGGCAAATGGTATTTCCGCTATCCTAACGGACAGCCGGCAGTTTCCTCCTGGCTTCAGTGGAAGGACAAGTGGTATCACTTCAATGCCCAGGGACAGATGGAAACCGGCTGGTTTAAGAACAGCAGCGGTTACTATTTTTATCTGGATCCTACCAACGGATATATGAAGACGGGCTGGCAGCAAATCAACAATACCTGGTATTATCTGAATCCCAACAAGGACAGCAATGAGGGTGCCATGTATGCGAACTGCATCAGCAGCATCAAGGGAGAAAGCTATTGCTTCGCGGCAGACGGCAGCATGAAGACGGGCTGGCAGAGCATGAAGGACAGCTCCGGCACGATGCAGTATTATTACTTCTATGACAACGGCAAGATGGCAAAGAATACCAGTATCAGCGGCTTCACGTTGGATGCCACCGGAAAATGGGTGCA
>CAZJQX010000026.1:0-3671 GCA_964548305.1 uncultured Lachnospiraceae bacterium | reverse complement strand
GCTTAGCTGTTCAGTGCAAAAAGCAAGGCGTTTCTGCGCATCAGCGCGGGAGCGCCTTGTTTTTTGCGCCTTGGGCGGGTATACTTCATAGGTACTGTAAACGGGCTGCATCCCCAAGGATGGGGAGCAACACTGAAGTGAGGACGATAAATTGAAGATAATTGATGCATTGCATCTGGCGTTTGACTATGTGCGTACGGATGAAAACGGGCAGGCGGTGGAAAAAACCAAGGCCCTGGATGATGTCAGCATTGAGATAGAGGAAGGCAGCTTTGTCTGTGTGCTGGGACATAACGGTTCCGGTAAATCGACATTGGCGAAGCTTCTGAACGGACTGTCTCTTCCCAGTGAAGGCACGGTGCTGATCAGCGGCAAGGACACAAAGGATGCGGAAAAGCTCTGGGAGATTCGCAAGGAAACCGGTATGGTGTTCCAGAATCCGGATAACCAGATTGTGGCCTCGGTGGTGGAAGAGGATGTTGGCTTCGGACCGGAAAACATCGGCGTTCCCACCGAGGAAATCTGGCAGCGGGTAGAGGACGCGCTGCAGGCAGTGCAGATGACTGCCTATCGGCTGAAGTCCCCGAACCGGCTCTCCGGCGGACAGAAGCAAAGGGTCGCCATTGCGGGCACCATGGCCATGCTGCCCCGCTGTATCGTATTGGATGAGCCCACTGCCATGCTGGATCCCAGCGGCCGTGCCGAGGTGATCCGAACGGTGCGTCAGCTGAACCGGGAAAAAAAGGTCACCATTGTGCTCATCACCCATTATATGGAAGAAACGGTGGATGCAGACCGCATTATCGTCATGGACCGGGGAAAGATTGTTATGGACGGCACGCCGCGGCAGGTCTTCACGGATGTGGAGGGCCTGAAAAAAATCCGCATGGATGTGCCGGAGGTGACAGAGCTCGCCTGGAAGCTGAAGCAGGCGGGAATGCCTCTGCCGGACGGCGTTTTGACGAGACAGGAGCTGGTGGAGCTTCTCACAAAGCTGCTGCCGCAGCAGGCAGAGTTTGAACCGGATTTTGTGAAGGACGAACCGCAGCATCTGGAGATTACGGATCCGATTCTGCGGGTGGAGAAGCTGTCCCATATTTATCAGCAGGGAACAGCCATGGAGAGCTATGCCCTGCGGGATCTGAATTTTGAAGTGCAGCGCGGCATAGTGACAGCCATCATTGGACATACCGGTTCCGGCAAATCCACACTGACACAGCATCTGAATGGTCTTCTCCGCGGCAGTGAGGGAGACATTCTCTACCGCTTCCGGGATAGGCTTCCTTCGAAGGCACAGCAGGATAATGCAGGCGGCCCGGATGCCGCTGACACTGCCGCAGCTGCTGCGGACTGCGGCTTCGTGAGCATTTACAGCGATGGCTTCGATATGAAGGGACTCCGCTTCAAGGTAGGACTGGTTTTCCAGTACCCGGAGTACCAGCTTTTTGAGGTGGATGTCATTACCGATGTCATGTTTGGTCCGAAGAATCAGGGACTGTCCGAGGAGGCGGCACGCTCCCGGGCCGAGCAGGCGCTGCGGCAGGTAGGCCTCTCTGAGGACAACTGGAAAAAATCTCCTTTTGAGCTTTCCGGCGGGCAGAAGCGGCGAGTGGCCATAGCCGGTGTGCTGGCCATGGAGCCGGAAATTCTGATCCTGGATGAGCCTACGGCGGGACTGGATCCGGCAGGCCGTGATGATCTCTTCCGGCAGATTCAGGCCATGCATGAGGAGGCAGGCATGACCATTCTTCTGGTTTCCCATTCCATGGATGATGTGGCCCGCTACGCGAAGGACATTCTGGTGCTGGATCACGGAGAGCTGAAAATGCACGGAACGCCGCAGGAGGTGTTCCGCCGCTATCGTGAGCTGGAGGAGATGGGGCTGGGCGCGCCGCAGATGATCTATCTCATTCATGAGCTGAAGGATGCCGGCATTCGCTTCCGGGAACGTCCCGGTACGGTGAATGAGATGGCTGAGGCTATATTGCGCCTGTATCAGGCGGCAGGCGGAAAGCTGAGTCCCGCGGCAGCGGCCGGGGAGGCTGCGCCGAAGACATTGGACAAGGATACTGCCGGAAAGGAGGTGCAGTGATGCTGAGAGATATCACACTGGGCCAATACTATCCGGTGGATTCTGTGATCCATCGCCTGGACCCGCGCGTCAAGCTGATGGGTACCCTGGTTTATCTTTTGTCGCTGTTTATCATGTCCAGCTGGACGGGCTATCTTCTGGGTGCGCTGGTGCTGGCGCTGCTGATCCGGTTGTCCCGGGTGCCCTTTTCCTTTATGACGAAGGGACTCAAAAGCATTCTATTCCTTCTGCTTCTGTCGGTGAGCTTTAATCTTTTTCTGACGCCGGGAACTGTGCTTCTGCAGATCGGTTTTCTGAAGCTCACGCGGGAGGGCCTGCGGCTGGCGCTGATGATGGGATGCCGTCTGATCCTTCTGGTGCTGGGAAGCTCGCTGATGACGCTGACGACCACGCCGAATCAGCTGACGGACGGTCTCGAGAAAGGCCTCGGCTTCCTGAAGCTGGTGCATGTGCCGGTGCATGAGATTGCAATGATGATGTCCATTGCACTGCGGTTCATTCCGATTCTGGTGGAGGAGACGGACAAGATCATGAAGGCGCAGCAGGCCCGGGGCGCGGATTTCGAAAGCGGAAATATTTTCCAGCGTGCCAAGGCGATGGTGCCGATTTTGGTGCCGCTGTTTATCAGTGCTTTCCGGCGGGCAAACGACCTTGCCATGGCAATGGAGGCGCGGTGCTATCACGGAGACGAGGGCAGAACGAAGATGAAGCCGCTGCGCTATGCGACCCGGGACCGAATCGCCTATGTCCTGATGGCAGCGTATCTGGCGGTGAGTGTGCTTAATCGAATTCTGCCGCTGCCTTGAGGCAGGAAAGAGAAGAGGAAAATGCAGATGAGACGGATCAAGCTGACCATTGCCTATGATGGGACGGCCTATCACGGCTGGCAGCAGCAAAACGGACGGTCTTCCATTGAAGGCAGCCTCAACGAGGCACTTGCGCAGCTGCTGTCGCAGGAGAAGCCCCTGATCATGGGGGCCAGCCGTACCGATGCGGGGGTGCATGCCTTGGGTAATGTCGGTGCCTTCGACACAGCGAGCCGCATCCCGGCGGGAAATTTCCCTCAGGCGCTGAATCATTATCTGCCGGACGACATCCGGGTGATGGCGGCGGAGGAGGTGCCGGCGCAATTTCATCCCCGCTTCACGCCGCATCGGAAATGCTATGAATATCACATTGATCCGGGGCGCGTTCCAAACCCGCTGCGCCTGCGCTATTGTTATAATTATTCCTTCCCGCTTAATCTTGAGGAAATGCAGCGGGCGGCAGACCATCTGACGGGCGTCCATGATTTTCGGAGCTTCGTGAATCCGGATTCCCAGGTTTTTCAGCACGGTGGGGATGCGGTGCGGGAAATCTACGACATTCAGGTATCGGAGCGGAATGGTGAAATTGTCATTTCCGTTTCGGGAAATGGTTTCCTTTATCACATGATCCGCATTCTGGCAGGCACATTGCTGCTGGTGGGGCGTGGCAAGCTGTCGGCGGATGCAATGCCGGAGATACTGGCGGCCCGGGACCGGCAGGCAGCGGGCCCCACAGCGCCCGCTAAGGGGTTATGCCTCTGTGCGTTGGTGTA
>CAZJQX010000025.1:23122-25897 GCA_964548305.1 uncultured Lachnospiraceae bacterium | reverse complement strand
GCAAGGCAATGTTGTGCCAAGCGGCTATTATATCCTGCGGAGCAGTTGTTTATCGGTGCTTCAGGACATATTTGCAAACCGCTCCACGGCCTTTGTGAAGTCGGCAATCGTGCGGTCTGCGTCGCCGTGCTCAATGCCGTCTCGGACACAGTGCTGAATGTGGCCTTCCAGTACAATCTGTCCGCATCTGTGCAGCGCGGATTTGGCGGCATTCAGCTGGGACAGGATATCTTCACAGGGCACGTCTTCATCTATCATCCGGTCAATGGCCTGTACCTGGCCGATGATCTTTTTTAGTCTTCTGTGCAGATTTTCTGCATCCATACATTGTCTCATATAGAACCTCCCGTTTCATTCCCACCATTATAGCGGCATTGCAGAATCGATGCAAGCGCGGCAGGATTGTTGGGCTGCTGTGCTTGCATTTTTAAAGAAAAATGATTTTTGTGGAAATCAAGAAGCCCGTCACGCTGCATTTTCCCAAGCTCCGATGACAGACCGCTGCGCTCAACAGCCAGATAGTCGGCAAGCTGCTGTCTTGAGAAGGGAATGTCAAATTCTAATTTTCCGAGACGCTGCGCTTCTGCAGAAAGATAAGACATGATCTTTGCCCGTGTACTGCGCTGTCCCATGTGTGTGATTTTTTCGCTGAAGCGTAGATTTTTTTCCGCAAGCTCATTGAGCAGGTTTCGAATGACCCGGCTGTGGTGCGAGCAGGCGGAAGGACACATATTCAGTATGCGTTTTATATTCAGAAACATGATGCTGACGGGGGTTTCTGCGATAACAGACACATTCAGTCTGGGGCCGGAGGCACAGGCAAAGACTGTTGCAAAGGTCTGTCCCGGTCCTGCTTTTGAAATAATGTTGCGGTTTCCCCAGATGTCCTCCTGGATAATCAGAACACTTCCGGACAGTACAAGACTGACGGATTCTATGGTATCTCCGGCATGCAGCACGAAGGCATCCTTGGGAAAGTCATCCTTTCTTGCATTCAGACAGGACAGCATGGATGCAAGATCATTTTCGGAAATACCTGAAAAAAGCTGAGAAGCGCAAAGTACGGGTAAAAAGTCTTTCATAAAAATCCACTTTCGTTGAAAATTCAACAGACCTGCCGCGGCTATTATATTACAATTACAGACAAAGGAAAGTGAGGTTTTTAAGATGGATAAAAAAATGTTTTGTTTTCAATGTGAACAGACCGCCGGCTGTACGGGATGTACCGGAAAAGCCGGTGTCTGCGGCAAAACTGCAGACGTTGCGAATCTTCAGGATGCGCTGACCGGTGCTTTGATTGGGCTGGCGCGGGCGGCAGGCAATGAGCAGGATATGGATGAAAGTGTATACCGCCTGATGATCGAGGGACTGTTTACAACCGTCACAAATGTAAATTTTAACGAGAAGACGATCCGGGAGCTGATCGATCAGATACACGAAAAGAAGGCTGTGGTCTCTGCGGATGGAAGTGCTGATGACTATGATATGGCGAATCTCTGGAATGCCCAGGAGGACATTCGCAGTCTCAAGTCTCTCATTTTATTTGGTGTGCGCGGTATGGCGGCTTATGCGCATCACGCCATGGTGCTGGGATATACCGACAAAGAGGTAAAACGTTTCTTCTCCAAGGCACTCTTTGCGGTAGGTGAAGAGCTGGGAATGGAAGAACTTCTGCCGATCGTGATGGAAGTCGGCGAGAAGAATCTCAAATGTATGGAAATGCTGGATAAGGCCAACACAGAAAGCTACGGAACCCCTGCACCCGTCACAGTTCCGCTGACGGTGGAGAAGGGACCGTTCATCGTGATTTCCGGCCACGATCTGAAGGATCTGGAGCTTCTGCTGAAGCAGACGGAAGGAAAGGGCATTAACATTTACACCCATGGTGAAATGCTGCCGGCGCATGGCTATCCTGAGCTGAAAAAATATGCGCATCTTAAGGGTAATTTTGGCACGGCATGGCAGAATCAGCAAAAGGAATTTGCAGACATTCCGGCACCGGTGCTGTTTACCACCAATTGCCTGATGCCGCCGAAAACAAGCTATGCAGAGCGTGTATTTACCACGGCCTTGGTATCGTATCCTGAAATGAACCATATTGGCGCAGATAAAGACTTTACATCGGTCATCGAAAAGGCATTGGAGTTGGGCGGCTACCCAGAAGACCGGCATTTCACCGGCATGAACGGCGGAAGCCAATTAATGACAGGGTTTGCCCGCGGGACGGTGCTGGGTGTAGCGGACAAGGTGATTGAGGCCGTTAAATCTGGCGCAATCCGGCATTTCTTCCTGGTTGCAGGCTGCGACGGAGCGCGCCCCGGACGAAGCTACTATACAGAGTTTGTAAAGCAGACACCGGCTGACACCGTAGTGTTGACACTTGCTTGTGGAAAATATCGTTTCAACGACCTTGACCTCGGTACGGTCGGCGGCCTTCCACGCTTGATGGATGTTGGACAATGTAATGATGCCTACAGCGCGATTCAGATTGCAGTGGCGCTTGCCGAAGCATTTGGCTGTGGTGTCAATGATTTGCCTCTGTCTATGGTACTTTCCTGGTATGAACAGAAGGCGGTGTGCATTTTGCTCACGCTTTTGCATCTCGGCATCAAGAACATTCGTCTCGGTCCTACACTGCCTGCTTTTATTTCGCCGAATGTTCTGAATTACCTCGTGGAAAATTTCGGCATTGCGCCGATCACAACGCCGGAAAATGATTTGAAGCTATTTCTGAAGTAAGAAAAAATCTGCAGACATCAAAAAAAGATTTAAAAA
>CAZJQX010000025.1:0-23022 GCA_964548305.1 uncultured Lachnospiraceae bacterium | reverse complement strand
CGTTTCCTCCGGCACGGTGAATCAGTTCGGTGCTTTTGAAATGGAGGCGGTTCGTGTCGGAGAGGACAGCTCGATTCAGCGGATGATCCGCATCAATCTGAGCTTCTCCATGGCGCTCAATTTTGCGGCTATCGTGCTGGCCATCACCGGTATTCTGAATCCGGTGGTCGGTGCACTGGTCCACAACACCGGCTCTCTGCTTGTGATTACAAGCTCGGCGCTATTGCTGAACTGGAGAAGAAAAGCGTAGGCGATTTCTTCAAAAAGAGCGGAAAATCCATTTTGGGTTTTCTGCTCTTTTGCTATGATAGAGGCAACAGAAGATGTATAGAGCAGGAGGTGTTTTATGAAACGAGGCATAATACTTCCGCTGCTTCTTGCAGCGGTGCTTATGACGGGCTGCGGATCGTCCTCAGGCGGCAGCACAGCGGCGGCAGACAGTTATTCCGGCTACAGCAACAGCATGGGCACAGATATGCTGATGGAAATGTCTTCGGACACAGCGATGCCGGCTGAGAGCAGATTGTCTGCGAACAGCACAGCAGAAAGCAGCGGAGATCAGCTCAGCGAGGAACGTAAGCTGATTCGAACCGTAAACATTTCCCTAAGTATACCGAGCAGCGACACACTGCAGGAGAATATTTCCGGTCTGGCAAATGCGGTGATGGCAAACGGCGGCTATGTCAGCAGCAACAATTCGGAATACGGCGATTATGCCAGCGCCAGTCTGACGGTCATGCTGCCGAAGGACAAGGCTGACGCTTTCATTGAAGCGGTGAAGGGCAGCGGCATGCAGCTTAAGAACCTGAGTGATTCCTCATCAGATGTGACGCTGCAGTATGTGGATGTGGAATCCCGGCTGCGGGTGAAGCAGGAGACTCGGGACAAGTATGAGAGCTATTTGAAGGATTCGACCAGCATGGAGGACACTATGCGAATCGAAGAGCAGCTGTCGGCGGTGACGGAGGACATTGAGTCCTATCAGTCGCAGCTCAATACGCTGAACAGTCAGATCGACTACACGACGGTGACGATTTACATCAGCTGCGAAACCTCTGCGGAGAAAGCGTCCTTCGGTGCGAAGCTGTTGGAGGCACTGCAGGGACTTGCAGATGAGGCCGGCGAGACCTTCATTAACATGTTGTCCTGGTTTGTCAATGCTTTGGTATCTCTTGTGTTTATTCTGCCGCTGGGTGTACTGGTGATTCGTGTGTTCCTCTTCGCCGTCGGGAAACGGGTGAAGGGAAAGGAGCTTTTGGGACGGTTTCGAAGGAAGAAAGACGGCGGAGACCGGAGAAATGAAGGCCATGGAGAGGAAAAATAACCGCAAGGGGACTCATTTGATCAATCCTCCATTCTTAACTTGATCCAATGCATCAAAAATTATTTTTTCAGCGATTTCAAAACCCTCTGCCCGTCGAATGGTGAAGCCGTGAGCTGTGCCTTTCACGCGCTTTGCGAAAACGGTGACACCGGCGTCAATGAGCTTTGCGGCGAAGTGAATGCCGGCCTCGGTCAGACTGTCTCTCTCCGCAAAAATCATTACGGTCGGCGGGAAACCGGAAAGGTCTGCTTTCGTTGCCACAACAGGTGAAGCAGTCACTTCGTATATCCGCTCCGGATCGATATACCACTCATTGAATTTCCGGGCTGTGTCCACGGAGATACGCATATCCGGTGCGTTGGCGTAGCGTTGGTCCTCGGGATCTGTCAGGAAATCCAGAGGCGGATAATCCAGGATCAGGAGAGAGGGCTGAAATGCCTTCTCACGCTGGGCCAGGAGCTGGATGCCGGCAACCAGATTGCCGCCGGCACTGTGTCCGGCGATCACTACCTTCTCAAGGTCTGCATGGAAGTCCTCCGGATGGGCGTAAATGTGTTTTATGACATCGAAGCTTTCCTCCAGGGCATAGGGATACTTCTTCTCCGGTGCGGTATGGTAGTCGATATCCACCACACAATAGCCGCTGTTCTCTACAATGTTGCGGCAGAAAACCGTATCCTGGTCACGGTGACCCTTGATGAAGCCGCCGCCGTGCAGATTGATAAAAAGCGGAAATTTTCCTTCCTTTGCCGGTGCGTAGTAGTAAATGTGGGCTGCGCCGGAGCGAACAGGAATCATTCGTTCCTCTTCATAGCCTGCGTGAAAAAGCTGCAGCTGCTCGTCCGGCAAGGTCTTTCCGGCACCGTTCTCCCGCAGCGCCTCTACACTGAGATTTTCTTTCATTTTCTTCCTCCTCAATAAACAGTTGAATGGTTATGTCAGACGCGCGTTGATCTGATAGCTAAACTATAGAATGAGATGGATAGTTGGTCTAATGTTATTGTTAAAAGAAAATGATAATGATATACTTATCAAACGAAAATCAAAACGATTAATTCGTGGATTTGCACAAATTAATGATGAAAAATCAGGAAAATTATAATGAATCTAAAGCAAATACAGTGCTGCCTGGAACTCTATTATGCGAAAAATTACCATACTGCGGCGCGCAACCTCTTTGTAACGCAGCCGGCATTAACCCAGCAGATTCAGCGCATAGAGGCTGAGCTGGGCGTACAGATCTTCAATCGAAGCGGAAAAACAGTCTCGGTAACGAGAGAAGGGGAGGCAGTGATCGCTGCCTTTCAAAGCATGCAGCACAGCTATTCACAGCTGGAGGCAAGAATTGCAGATGCAAAGTCACTGCGGCGGAGTCATCTGACCATCGGTGTTCCGCCGATCCGGGCCCTGCAGTTTCTGCCGGTGCTTCTGCCGGCATTCCGCCGCCGTTATCCGTATATTGAACTGTCGGTCCAGGAAACCGCGTCCATGCAGTTGGCGGAGGATCTGAAGAATGGCACCGTGGATTTGGGATTCATGCTTTTTGAGGAGGCGGCTCGCGGCATGGATTTTCTGCCGCTGGTCCGGGAGGAGCGGTTTCTCATTACTATGAATGGTTCTGAAAGTGATCAGAAGTATCGGGAAAATACGATTTTGAAGCATCCGCTGGACATAGAGCTCCTGAAGGATGAACCCTTTATATTGCTCCCTAAGGAATCCAATTCCCGCAAACAGACAGAGCTTCTGTTTCAGCGATTCGGCATTCATCCGCCGATAATTTTTGAAGCACAGACAGCGGAACTGGCGATTGCCCTGGCTTCGCAGGGCATGGGAAATTCCATTGCGACGGGAATTGCACTGTATTTTGCACGGGATCGTTATCAGCCCCGCTGCTACTCGCTGTCCCATGTGATGCCGCCTTATCGTGCCGGCATTGTGATTCATCCGGAGCACTACCGCAGTGCGGCGATGGATGCATTTATTTCCTTCTGCCGGGAGACACTGCAGAAATATCCCTTCTATGTAGGATAGGGTAGGAGATGAACATGCTTGAACTTTTGAAATCGATTCTGGAGATGACGGCATGGCCAATGACACCGCCGACGCCCTATTCGGCCTTCCATATTCTGCTGACGATACTGGGTGTCGGAGCCGCCGTCATTGGCGCCAGCTGCTGTCGCAAGAAAATGCAAAAGGCGGTGCAGCCGGCGAATTTTTTCCGAAGGCTGCTCTTTGCTGTCGGCCTTCTGCTTGCTGCGATGGAGCTTTACAAGCAGGCCTTTTTGTATCTCATTGAATTTAACGGACACTTTGACTGGTGGTACTTTCCTTTCCAGCTCTGCAGTGTCCCCATGTATTTATGCCTGATGGTGCCGCTGCTGCGCTCTGAAAAGATGCTCTGCGACGCGGCCGTCTTTCTGCAGGACTTCAGCCTTCTGGGCGGTGTGATGGCGCTTGCTGTGCCGCCGGGACTGATGCATCCCTACTGGACCATGACGATGCATGGCTTTATCTGGCATTTCATCCTGCTGTTTCTGGGACTTTTCTGTCACATGAGCGGTATGGTTGGACGTAGGGCGGCAGACTATGTGCGAGTGTTGCCGTTGTTTTTCGCCTGCTGCGGGATTGCGGTGGCCATCAACATTGCCGCAGGCCCCGATGGAAACGCGGATATGTTTTATCTGTCCCCCTACCATCTTTCGAATCAGCCTGTTTTTCATGAGATCTCCGCAGCTGTAGGGATTCTGCCGGCAAATCTTCTGTATGCACTGGCGATGGCACTGGGCGGCTTTCTGGTGCATGAGCTCTGCTGGGTGCTGTGGCGTCACCTCTCCAACAGCTGAAATTCCAGTGTTACCGCATCATATTTATAGGTATTCGGCGACATACAGGAGATGATCACCGCTGCTGTCTCGCGTGCTTTCAGCTTTTCCGGGAAAATGTTTTCGGGCGCGGAATGCCTTTCCCTGGGCTCCTGAAAGCAGAGATAGCTGCCTTCGGGAAGAATTTCCACCTGCTCCTCGCTGCCGGGCAGCACCTCCAGAAACATGCGGGAACTCGTCCATTCACCGTAATGATAGTCGGAAATGATGCCGTGAGGAAACGACGCCTGAAGAGAAAGCTGCTCAGCCATATGAAAAAGTTTGCTGAGCTTTTTCTCATAGACATCGGCATCCATTTTCGGTGCACAGGGCAGGGTGATGCAGCAGCGTTTCCGGATGGGTCTGGAATAGTAGCCTGTCTGTCCCAGAAAATTCCGCTGGGCATTGATTTGCTGCAGCGTGTTGTCAATGGAGGCCAGGCCGGTTTCGATTTTCCGGATCTTTTCCGTGGCCAGCTCCCGGCCGTACTGCAGGAGACGTTCAAACTCCAGCTGTCCTTCTTCATTCACATAATTTTTCAGCTCCTTCAGGGGAATGCCGAGGTGGATACACAAAATGATGGTGTCCAATACCATGATCTGCTCCGGCGCATAATAGCGGTAGCCCGTCTCCGGATTGACATAAACGGGGACCAGAATACCCAGTTTTTCATAGTACCGAAGTGACTGAACATTCACATTTCTGCTCTTTGCCATTTCTCCGATGGACAGTAGATTATTTTCCATTCTGCAGAATTTCCCCCTTTTCTGACATTGCCTACATTATATTCTGACACAGAAAAGTCGTCAAATTTCTCTTGACTCTATGATAATCATATAGTTTAAGCTTCCTGCTGACCTGAAATAATTCGACAGGAGGTGATTTTATAATGGATCAGGAAAAAAATCCGTTAGCCACGGCGCCGATCGGAAGTCTCATGCTGAAATATGCGGTTCCGAGCGTCGTTGCGCTGGTGGTGAATGCTCTATACAACATTGTGGATCAGATTTTCATCGGCTGGGGTGTGGGCACCCTGGGAAACAGTGCCACTAATGTTATTTTTCCCTTAAACATGGTGGTGACGGCGCTGGCCCTGCTGTTTGGCGACGGCGGTGCCGCATGTCTCAGCCTGGAGCTTGGGCGCAACAAGAAGGAGGATGCAGAGGAGGGCGTGAACAATACCTTTTTCTGGCTGATTGCGGCAGGCATTCTGATGCTTCTGCTCTGTGCGGTCTGGCTGGAGCCGCTGACCTCTGTTCTGGGAGCGACAACAGACAACCGAAGCTATGCCCTGGCCTACGGAAAAATTGTGATTCTGGGCTTCCCCTTTGTAATCATCGGCTGCGGTATGTGCTCGCTGATTCGGGCGGACGGCAGCCCGCAGATCACCATGATCGGTATGATCGCCGGCTGTGTCGCCAATGTGATTCTGGATGCGCTGTTTGTTCTGGGCTTCCATTGGGGCATGGAGGGCGCTGCCTGGGCCACCGTGATCGGACAGATTCTGAATTTTGCCATCAGCATGTGGTATGTGCCGCGATTTAAGACTGTCCGCATTTCTCTTGGGAAAATGAAGCCGAAGCTGGGACTGCTGCGGAGAATCGCAAGCCTGGGGGTTTCCAGCTTTATCTCTCAGTTTGCCATTGCTGTCATCATGGCGGTGATCAATTACTATCTCGTTCGCTACGGCTCAGCCTCTAAGTACGGTCCGGACATTCCGCTGGCGGCCTTCGGCATTGTCATGAAGTTCAACACGATTCTGGTTTCCATCGTTACCGGTATCGGCACCGGCGCACAGCCCATCATCGGCTACAACTACGGCCGCTCTGATATGAAGCGGGTGAAGCATGCATTTGCTGTATCGGCCGGAACCGCCACTGTGGTAGCAGTCATATGCTTTGCAGCGTTCCAGCTTTTGCCGGTGCAGCTTACCGCATTGTTCGGTGAGCAGGGGGAGCTTTATAAGGAGTTCTCAGTGATGTCATTCCGAATCTTCACGCTGCTCAGCTTCTGCAACGGTTTCCAGGTGGTGTCGGCCATCTTCTTCCAGTCCATCGGCAAACCGTTGATCTCCGGACTGATTTCATTCAGCCGACAGATCATCTTCCTGATTCCGGCTATCATGATTTTGTGCAGCCGGATCGGATTGATGGGCGTTCTGTGGGCCGGACCGGTGGCAGATGGACTCGCGTTTGTGCTGGCACTGCTTCTGGTGCTGCGGCAAATGCTGGCGATGCGGCCGGAAAAGTCGGCGTAGATGACTGCTAAGGGAAATGCTGCTTCGCAGCGCAAATCTTGCGAGTGAAGCATTTTCTTCAGTGCTTCACTAAGAATAAAAATTAACTGTTAAATGAAAGGAAGGTATCATTATGACAAAGGAACAGAAATATGCACTTTTGGAGGATCGTCTCAATAAGCTGGTGAACCGCATCGGCAAGGAAAACCACGGTGTATGCCGCAGAATCCGCCGGGAAATGCGGAATCTGAAGCCGGCGGAGAGAGTGGAATAAATAAGTTTTTGTGTGCGTTTCTATGTTTGGCATCCGGAGAGCTGCGAAGTTTGACTGATACAAATGCCGTCACAATTTATGAGCCGGAAGGGTACGATCAGATGTAGTAATCGTATCCCTCCGGCTCATTGTGCATGAGATCCGCCAGCGTAATGTTTTCGAAGTAATCGTTGATGAGCTTGTCCAGGCCGCGCCACATGGGAAGGGTCCGGCATTCGCCTGCCCGGGGACAGACCGCTGCGTCAGGCTCCAGACAAGTGACAGGCGCCATGGAGTCCTCTGTGATCCGCAGGATACTGCCAATCGTGTACTGCTCCGGTGCCTTGGTCAGCTTGTAGCCGCCGCCCTTTCCGCGGACGCCGTTCAGGAACCGGGCTTTCACCAGGAGCTTGATGATGTTTTCCAGATATTTTTCGGAAATCTCCTGGCGCTGGGCAATCGTCTTTAAAGGAATAAAACCATCCTTCTGATGCTCAGACAAATCGATCATGACCCGCAGTGCGTAGCGTCCTTTGGTTGAAATCAGCATGTTTATCCTTTCGGTGATGTATGTAACAGAGCAGCATATCGCTGCAGTGCAGACGATACCATGTATTTGTTTATTATATATCGGATTAGTGGGTTAATCAATGTCAATCCGACCGCTCGGTTTGGGAAGTGCTGATTCAATCAGCGTTTCCTTAAGGTGCACAGAAAAAATTGTATTTGCTATTGACAAAGGGCATGCAGCTTTCTATAATCCGTATAAACCTACAAGAAAAGTTGGTAATTGATTTATCCCTTAGGAGGTAGCCGCTATGAGTAAGATTTATACATCCGCAGATCAGCTGATCGGAAAGACACCGCTCCTGGAGCTGGTTCATATTGAGAAGGCAGAGGGCCTGGAGGCGAAGGTGCTGGGCAAGCTGGAGTATTTCAATCCGGCAGGAAGCGTAAAGGATCGTATCGCCAAGGCTATGATTGACGATGCCGAGCAGAAGGGACTTCTGAAGGAGGGATCCGTCATCATTGAACCCACCTCCGGAAATACCGGTATCGGTCTGGCTTCCGTAGCGGCTGCCAGAGGCTACCGCATTATCATCGTAATGCCGGAGACCATGAGTGTGGAGCGTCGCCAGATTATGAAGGCCTACGGTGCAGAGCTGGTGCTGACTGAGGGCGCCAAGGGCATGAAGGGTGCTATTGCCAAGGCGGACGAGCTGGCTAAGGAGATCCCCAACAGCTTCATTCCCGGTCAGTTTGTGAACCCGGCCAACCCGGATGCACATAAGGCGACTACCGGTCCGGAGATCTGGGAGGATACAGACGGCAAGGTGGATATCTTCGTGGCAGGTGTCGGCACCGGCGGAACCGTAACCGGTGTGGGCAGCTATCTGAAGGAGCAGAATCCCAATGTGAAGGTAGTGGCAGTGGAGCCGGCAACTTCTCCGGTGCTCAGCAAGGGTACAGCCGGCAGTCATAAGATCCAGGGCATTGGTGCCGGATTTGTTCCGGATGTACTGGACACCAAGGTTTACGATGAGGTCATCGCTGTTGAGAATGAGGATGCTTTTGCAACAGGCAAGCTGATCGGCAAGAAGGAGGGCGTGCTGGTGGGCATCTCCGCCGGTGCTGCCGTATGGGCTGCCATCCAGCTGGCGAAGCGGCCGGAGAACAAGGGCAAAACCATTGTGGCGCTTCTTCCGGATACCGGTGACCGTTACCTTTCTACACCGCTGTTTGCGGACTGATAAAAACTGCTTAAACAGTGACGAAAAGGAGTCTGTGCATCAGGCTCCTTTTTTTGTGCGCAAACATAGGGAAATGCTGATTCAAGTGTGTCTCTTTTGTGTCTCTTCGCATGCTATTGTATGGGCATCAAGAAGATTGAAACAGCAAAAACACAAATACGAACAGATAAAGGAGAAAAACATATGTGGTACACATTCCCGCAGGATAAAGACGCACAGGAAGAGGTTCTTGGATTTTTCGGTGAATTTTTAGAGGGTTACATTGATGACCATAATGAAGTGGTAAAAACGCAGCAGAATCTTGAAGAACTGATGGCGGTTTTCAACGGAGAGCGTCCGTTCGATGCTGAATCTGCTTACGATAAGCTTTACTCGGTTTATTCCGAAATTGTGGGTGACGAAGAAAGCAAGGAAGAGCTTTGGGGTACAAGTCAGAAGAGCCTGGAGGACTTTAAGAAGGATTTTACCGAAGCATGGAAACCCATGTCGTACATCGTGCTGACAGGTGACATTTTAGGTGTTAATAATTTAAGTGAGGAGAAACGGGATGCGTTTCTTGATGTCTTCGATGCACTGCAGTCAGGCAATAAGATGGTTGGCCCGGACATGTGGAATATTGCAAAGAAGCTCAGCGTTGTGGTTACAAGTGACGACAAGTACTTGGAGTCTAAAATTTCAGAACTTGAGAAAGCTCTCGGAAACGAAGACAATGCGCACGATATTTTTATCGGTGTGAAAGGCAATCCGAGTGCGTATATACAAAACCGCTATCAGCTTCTCCGTCAGTTTGCCAATGGAGAAGCGAAGAGTATTCGTGCCTACATGCCGTTCTATGATACCATAGATAAAATTAAGGCAGGAAAGCCTGCGCCGGAAGATGGGGTGAAAAAGGTTGATGAGATAATGCGTGACGAGGGCCTTCAGGATATGAGAAAGCGCCTTAAGGAAGCATTGGATCAGCCCGATCATGATCCGGTATATTCAAAGATTGGTGATGTCCACAGGAATATCATTAAAAATGTGGAGAAAGCCCAGAAGACTGCAAACAACTATATATCTGATGCGGCAGAACGCGGCCCTCGCTACAAGCCTGCCTTTTCCTATTACGTAGATAAATCGTATGCGAACGCCCGGAAAAACCTTTCGTATCAATTGGGCCAGCTGCCAACGGAATACAATGCTGCGATGGAGAAGAATCGGACTCTCCTGCAGGACATTCAGAATAAGCTGCAGAATGATCCGGATTTTTCTGATTATGCCGCATCTCAAGGTGATCATTTTAATGATAAGCTTGCGCAATTCAAGGAAGCTCTTCAGAATCTTCAGAAGCAGACTCTTGTTCCCAGCCTGGATAAAGATGCTGTTAAAGACTACACACAGGCATGGGATAACTACACGACTCTGCTGGACAATAACCGGAAGCGTCTGCAGCAGGAGTATGATGATCAATGGAAAAGAGACGACCAGTTTTCAAAGCAGGAAGCTGCACTGGACAAGAGAGCGCGTGCGCTTGAGAAGCAGAAAAATGGCATTGACATCATGACGAAGGAGCAGCTGGATCAGCTCCTTCAGGCGAAAAAGCAGTTGGATCAGGATCGGAAGGAGCTGCGCGAGAAAACACTTGCACTGTTTAAAAAGCAGGATAAAACAATTGCTGAAACGCTTCCGGAGATCTTGAAGACGGTAAGAAATGCCGACGAGCAGCTGGAAACCATGCACGAAGAAAAGAAAACTGTCGCATTTACCGAGGAACAGATTGAAGCAATCAAAAACAATTATCAGAACGGCATGGACAGCCTGAAGGCACTCAATGACGAATATGCACCGTATTTTCAGAATGTAGCAAAGAACTATGACAGGGCTGTTGCCAGTCTGACGGAGGCGAGAGAGAATTTTCCGAAGCTTCAGGAGGTATTTCATGCAGCGGGTGACATCTCAGACAAGGGCATTTTCGGAAAGAAGAAGGCACCGGAAATTTTTACGAATACGATGAATGCCGTCGGCGAATATCTGGAGGACAGAACGAATAACGCAAAGGCCCAGAAGGCTTATGATGCGTGCCGTGCTTATGTGGATGAATACATGAAAGCTGATATGTCCGGTTTGAAATCCGGTTCCACTGCCGGAAACACACGCCGTCAGGCCGTTGTGAAGATGCTGGAGCTGATGGACATACTTCCGGAATTTGAGAGCATGACGATGCAGCCGGAAAATGAGTGGGTTGTTGTAAACAAGGATGATATTAACAACGGTAAGATTGCAAAGTCTGCAAAGAAATATACCAAGCTGGATTTCAATAAGCTGGAAGCATCTCTTGCAAAGCATTCCACCAAGCAGAAGAATCAGGAAAAATCCGCATTTTCCGATATTGATAATCTTGTCAACAAAAGAAAAGGAAAGAATTTATGATTTGACCGTACAGAAGAGGGAGGTGGCATTTCCATGAAAGTCGTGAATCTGCAGAATGAGAACAGGAAGTACGTGAAATCCATCGAAAACTTCCATGTTCTGGAATATCTTCAGGACGCCAGCGTAGCGCCCATGAATGCGGAGCTGCAGTATTTTATGAGTAAAATGCGGGTGCGCCGCCGTCAGGTGGTGATCGAGCTGGACCAGAATCATTCCGCTATTACCCAGGCCGGTGCTATGCAGTGGACCTGCGGTAATGTGCGGTGCACCACCGGTCTGAAGGGAGTGGGTGATCTCCTCGGCAAGGCTTTCAAGGGGGCGGTGACCAAGGAAAGTGCTGTGAAGCCGGAGTACGTCGGCAGCGGGATTCTGTGTTTGGAGCCTACCTATAAGTACATCATTCTCACAGACATCGGCCGCTGGGGAAATGCCGGAATGACCATAGAGGACGGCATGTTTCTGGCCTGTGACGGCAACGTGAAGAATCGGATTGTCGGGCGGCGGAATCTGTCCTCCGCCATGCTGGGTAATGAAGGCTTCTTTAATCTGAGCCTCTACGGAAACGGTGTGGCGGCGCTGGAGTCCAATGTGCCGGAGGAGGAGCTCATCGAGGTTGTGCTGGAGAACGATGAGCTGAAAATCGACGGCAGTCTCGCGGTCTGCTGGTCCTCCAATCTGGATTTCACTGTAGAGCGCAGCGGCAGCACCTTGGTGGGCTCCGCCGTCAGCGGGGAGGGACTGGTCAATGTTTACCGCGGCACCGGACGGGTGCTGATGAGTCCTGTGGCTGCCAGCAGTACATTGTATACAGCGACCCACGGCATGAGCGCCAATACGGCAAAGACCGATAGTTAAGAAAATACCGAAAGACGCTTTAATTCCTGGTATAGACGGGCAACGGGGAGACCTACAATAGTGTTGTAGTCTCCCTGTATGCCCTTTACAAATTTTCCGAAGCTGCCCTGGATGCCGTAGGCCCCGGCCTTGTCCATGGGCTCGTCGCTTTCTGCATAGCTTTTTAGCTCCTCCGGACTCAGAGGATAGACGGTCACGGCGGCACTTTCCGCGAAGCATCGACTTTCCTTTGGGGTAATGATGGCGACGCCGGTGTACACCTGGTGGGTGCGCCCCGAAAGGGAGGCAATCATTTCTGCGGCTTCCTCGTGGCTTTTGGGTTTCCCGAGAATGCGGTTGTCGACGGAAACCACGGTGTCGGCACCGATCACAACCGGGGTGTCGCCGACATTTCCCTCTGATGACAGGCGCGCGTAAACGTCCTCTGCTTTCTGCAGCGCCAGTGACTTCACCACTTCCTCCGGGTTTTCGGAGGAAAGCTTTTCTTCCATATGACTGGGCATAATTTCCGCCGTAAGGCCGATCTGCTGCAAAAGCTGAATGCGCCGGGGAGACGCGGATGCCAGAATAAGTCTCATAAATTCCCTTTCTGTTTTTTATACGATAAAATGTTCGCTGATTCTTGCTATAAGTAAACAGTTGTGTTAGAATAATCAGAACTATAGCACAAGGCCCATGGGGATGCAAGGCGATGCCGCGGGACTTGTGAAACGGAAATGGATGAGAACATCACGGGAGGGCCGGCGGCTGCCGGAGCGGAAGATATGAAATATTACGAGCAGGAAAAGCAGCGTTGTATAGAGCAGATCAATGATATCGCTTCTCGGCTTCCTTCTTATTTCCGGCCTTATCTAAACAGTATACTGATGGTGAAGGATGGTTCCTTCCGTACTGCCCGGGCCTATGCCTATGATTTACTGGTTTTTTACCGGTATCTTCTGTCGGAACGGCAGCTTGCGCCTGAAGACATTACCCCCAAATATCTGGAAAGCCTGCAGCCCATGGAGCTGGAGGCCTATTTGGCGTCTTTGCTTTCCTATGAGACGGAAGAGGATCGGCAGTACAATGAGGAGCTTCGGCGGATGAAACGGGAAAATCCCAAGAATCTGGCGCTGCAGAACCGGCCGCAGAAGATGCACCACATGGCGGCTTCCGCCCGCGCCCGGAATCTCGCGGCAATTCGAGGCTTGTACAAGCATCTTCTTAAGAACAATCTCATCGAAAAAAATCCGGCCATGCTGGTGACGACGCCGAAAACCCCGAAAAAAGAGGTCATTGCCATGAACGACGCAGAGGTGGGGCGGGTGTTCTCGAATCTGGTGAATACCAACATTTCGCGGACGAGAAAGCAGTTCGCGGAGCGTCAGCAGCTCAGGGACATCGCCATCATTACCGTGCTGCTGTTTACGGGAATCCGTGTTTCTGAGTGTGCGGGCATCGATCTGCACGACATCAATTTTGAGGAAAGCAGCATCGTGATCTATCGAAAGGGCGGTAAATCCCAGACCATTTACTTCAATAAGCAGACGCGGGAGGCCTTGCTGGACTATATTCACAATGAGCGGCAGACCCCGGAATATGACAAGGATGCGCTGCTGGTGAGTCGGCGGGGTGAGCGAATGTCGGTGGATTCCATTGAGCGTGTGGTGAAAAAATATACGGGTCTGGCGACGGTGAAGAAGATTTCCGCCCATAAGCTGCGGAGTACCTATGCCACGGCACTTTACAATATCACGGGAGATGCCATGAAGGTGAAGGATGCGCTGGGGCATTCTACGCTTTCGGTGGTGCAGAAGTATGTGGATCAGAGCAAGCGGAACCGTAGCGAGGCGGCGAAGCAGATTGATTATGGTGAGGAGATCGGTGATGGTGTCAGTGACGATGCTGTTAACCAAGCGAGCCATAATGGTTGACAATTGGATATACATACCTTATACTCTGCCTGAGTCAGAAAGATGAAGCAGGAGGGTATTGGAGATATGGATATAAAGGAATTGACGGAGGAAATTTTGGCCGGAAGACGGCTGAAAAAAGAGGATCCGCTGATGGAGCTTGTGACGGCGGATCTGACGGAGCTGAAGGCGGGAGCCGATCGGCTGCGGGAGCATTTCTGCGGCAGCAAGGTGGATCTTTGCACGATCATCAGCGGACGTTCCGGCCGATGCGGTGAAAACTGCCGCTTCTGTGCGCAGTCGGCCTGTCATCATACGGATTGCGAGGAATATGCGCTGCTGGATGCGGACACCATCATAGCGCAGGGAAGAGCCAATCAGGAGGAGGGCGTAGATCGTTACGCCATTGTAACCTCCGGCAAGAGTCCTTCCGCGGCGGATTTCGAGCAGATCATCGCCACATTAGAACGAATGCACGAGGAGCTGGAGATCGAGCTTTGCTGTTCTCTGGGATTTTTAACCAGTGAGCAGTTCCATCGTCTGCATAAGGCGGGAGTCACCAGCATCCACAACAACATCGAAACCTCACGCCGCTTTTTCCCGGAAATCTGTACAAGCCATACCTTCGAGGATAAACTGGCCAATATTCGCCGCGCCCAGGCAGAGGGGCTTTGCGTCTGCTCCGGCGGTATCATCGGTATGGGTGAGACCTGGGA
Organism: uncultured Lachnospiraceae bacterium; assembly: GCA_964548305.1. Classification (GTDB taxonomy): domain Bacteria; phylum Bacillota; class Clostridia; order Lachnospirales; family Lachnospiraceae; genus Oribacterium. The sequence continues at coordinate 8,725 of CAZJQX010000025.1, read as the reverse complement.
GGACCGCATCGATATGGCCCTGACGCTGCAGGAGCTGGGCATCGAGTCCATTCCCATCAACAGCCTGATGCCCATTAAGGGCACACCGCTGGAAAATCTGCCTCGACTTACGGAGGATGAGATTCTGCGGACCATTGCCATTTTCCGTTTCATCAATCCCACGGCAAACATTCGTCTGGCCGGTGGACGGGCTCTGATGCAGGGCAACGGACGGGAAACCTTCCGGGCCGGTGCCAGCGCCAGCATTACCGGAAACATGCTGACGACATCCGGCTCCACCATTCAGAAGGATAAGGAAATGCTGGTGGAGCTGGGAAGAGACATCACACCGGACTGGACATTGCCGGAGACAGAGAGAGCGGATTATCCGTATCGTTACAGAGGCTAAGGGGGAAATAAAACGATGAAAATGAATGTACAGACAATGACACTTGTTGCGGTAATGACGGCGGTGATGTGTATTCTGGGACCCATGTCCATACCCATCGGACCGGTACCGGTTTCACTGACGGTGCTGACTGTTTACCTGGCGGTTTATATTCTGGGCATGCGTTACGGCACGATGGCGTATATTATTTATCTGTTGATCGGTCTCGTGGGTGCACCGGTGCTGTCCGGTTATTCAGGCGGTCCGGCCAAGGTCTTCGGCCCCACCGGCGGCTACCTCATCAGCTTCATTCTGATGGCACTGATTTCCGGCTGGTTCATCGATCATTATTATAAGAAGATACCCATGCAGGTTTTGGGCATGGTGCTGGGACTCATTGTCTGCTACATCTTCGGTACGACCTGGCTTGCGTTACTGGCGCATATGGATGCGAAGGCTGCACTGGCTGCCGGCGTGATTCCCTTCATCCCCTTCGATCTCATCAAGATCGCCATTTCCGTCATCGTGGGACGGGCTGTGCGCAATCGCCTTTCCCGGATGCTCCCCGGCTGCAGTGTGGCTGCCTGAGACGGATGTAAGTGATGTGCTGATAAACAGGTAGATTCATATGATTTGCAAGGTCTCGAGAGAATCTCGGGGCCTTTTTCTTTTATCTTCGCTTCAGACAGAGCGTTCAATTGACAGCTATGTTATAATAAAAATATTAGAGGCGAGCGATGTATTTAGGGAGATGTGGATATGGGAAGCTATTTAAATCCTGGAAGCGAACGATTCCGCACAAGCTTACGATCACAGATCTATGTAGATAAGTCACTGTTGATCAGAGAAATCAATAAACTGATCAGAACAGAGCAGAAGTATGTCTGTGTCAGCCGTCCGCGTCGTTTTGGCAAATCCATGGCGGCAGATATGCTGCTTGCTTATTACAGCAAAGCAGAGGATACGTCTGCATTGTTTGACAGCTTGAAAATCAGCAGGGAAGCATCCTATCGAGAGCATCTGAATCAATATGATGTGATTAAGATAAATATGCAATCCTTCTTGAGTGGAGCAGCATCAGTCGATGCCATGATTGCAAAATTGCAAAGATATGTATCAATGGAAGTGAGGATGGAATACAAAGATTTACTTTACCTTGATACAAATGATTTCACGCAGATTTTGATGGATGTATATTCTCAAACGAAACGTTCGTTTATTATTCTGATTGACGAATGGGACTGTCTGTTCCGAGAGTATGCGCATGACACAGACGCCCAGAAGAAATATTTGGATTTTCTGCGTATGTGGCTGAAGGATCAGTCGTATGTGGCTTTGGCATACATGACGGGCATTCTACCGATCAAAAAATACGGCTCTCATTCCGCACTGAATATGTTTTCCGAATACTCCATGACCAATCCCAGAGAATTGGCACCGTATTTTGGCTTCACAGAGGATGAGGTGAGAGCCCTGTGCCTGCAGCACGATATGAGCTTTGAGGAAGCGAAGGCCTGGTATGACGGCTATGAATTGCTTGAGCTGCATGCCGGCGGAAAAACCACGATTCATTCTATGTACAGTCCGAAATCTGTTGTGGACGCCATGCTCAGCCATGTGTACGACACGTATTGGAATCAGACCGAGACGTATGAGGCGCTCAAGGTTTATATTCAGATGAATCTGGATGGACTGAAGGATGCGGTCATAAAAATGCTGGCAGGGGAAAGTGTGCCGGTAGATATCGGCGGATTTTCCAATGACATGACCACATTTCAGTGTGCGGACGATGTGTTTGCACTGTTGATTCACCTCGGATATCTCTCTTATGACAGAGAGAATCGCTGCGTTTCGATTCCCAACAGAGAGGTCAGCGAAGTGTATATCACTTCCATTAAACGTATGGATGGTTGGGGAGAGGTGATGCATTCTCTGACGGCATCCAAGAAACTCCTGGAATCTCTGTGGGAGATGGATGCTGAAGCCGTCGCTGAAGGAGTTGATCGGGCCCACGAGGAAATTTCGATTCTCAAATATAATGACGAGAATTCGCTGAGCTGTACCATTAACCTAGCATTCTATTTCGCGAGAGAATACTACACAATCATCCGGGAGCTTCCGACCGGCAAGGGATTCGCCGACATTTGCATGATTCCGAGGCAATTGCATGCAGATAAGCCGGCAGTCGTCATTGAACTCAAAAAAAATAAGAATGCGAAAGCTGCCATCGACCAGATCAAGCAGAAGAATTATGTCAAAGCGCTTGAGGGCTATAAAGGAAATCTGTTGCTGGTTGGCATTAACTATGATGAAGGAAAAAAGCATACATGTGTGATTGAAAAAATGGAAATTTAGTGCGTAGTTCCAGTGAACTGCAGAAGCAGAAATGGACTCAGTGTTACATTCTCATAACAGCCAAGTCCATTTTTGTAAAACGAATTTTTTTGTTTCTTGTTAGCAAAATGTGGATGCCTTATTTGAAAAATGCTTTCAATGTTTTTATAGCATCATCTTTATTATTTCCGCGATATCTCTGCCGCCGTATATAACACGAATGATGGTTACAACCATCGTTTCTTTGCTGGAAATATAGAAGACACAATAATTATCTACCGGGATCACCCGCATGTTTCTGCTTCTCCAAGGATCTGCATCATAGCGCCGTCCCCTTTCCGGGAAGCTTTCCAGGTTTTCAATTGCATTTTCAAGCCGAGTTAACTGGGAATTGGCATTTTACGGCGCAAGCAGTTCGAATGCGATATACTCATATATTGCTCTAAGATCCTGTTCTGCCTGCGCAGTAATCTCAACATCATAATGCATAGTCTTTATGGATGGAAGAAAAAACTTCTTTTGCGGGTCTTGTTCGTCCCTCTGCCATATCTGCGTATCCCTTTTCCAGCTCTTCTGACAGTTCGGCAGAACTCATTTCTGTTAAATCAATCGGACTTTGTGTCGGCAGAGCAACATCTAAGGGAAGTCCTCGGTGCAGAATGATCTGTTTGTAGAACATGTTAATTGCGTTCGACGCAGGCACGCCCAAAGCAGATAAAATTTTTTCTGCACGTTCTTTGACATCCGGTTCGATTCTTGCATAAAGATTTGCGGATTTTTGTGCCATGGTAACACCTCCTTCTTACTGCTCATTATATGCATTTGTCCGCACAAAAGTAATCTGATTCATATGGCACTTTTGTACCACTTTTGTACCCATGCGGGTTTTAGGCATGGTGTTGGGACTCATTGTCTGCTACATCTTTAGTACGACCTGGCTTGCGTTACTGGCGCACATGGATGCTCCCCGGCCGCAGTGTGGCTGCCTGAAATACTTTTCTGTCATTTTCGCAAAATCCTTCACGTATTCTCTGTCTTCATTTTTCTTTAATGAAATGCCATAGGCGATATCTTCATACCAGGCAAAGGGTCTTTGAACGAGCGCCTCGTTTTTCTGGTACTTAAACTCCGGCATGATCGCAATGCCCATATTACAAAGTATGATCAAATGGCCCAGCCGTACATTGGATACGTACTGTAGAATGTTGGATTGATATTTTTTTTCCAACTGCTTCTGCAGTGCATCCATTTCTGGTGGCGCGAATGCATGATCCAGCAAAATCAGGTTTTGTCCGGCTATATCATCCATTGTAATGCAGTTTTTTCCGGCAAGCCTGTTTTCTTTATTCATTACGCACACCATGGGATAGCGGACAAGGGAAATGTAGTCAAATCGGCTTGTATCGTTTACCATTCCGGTGGTGGAAAACAGGATATCTATTTTTTCTTCCTGCAGTGCGACCATTTTTTCACGGATTGGTTCCATATTGAAAGAAACATACACATCTTTGTGCTGGGTTTTAAATGCTCTGATGATTTCCGGCAAAAAAACTTCTTCAAATTCGGATGAGCCGCAGCCGATCACCAGCTCCTGCCGAAAGCCGTCACCATATTTTTTGGCAGAAACTACTGCATTATTAAAATCGACACTAATCGATTTCATGGATTTGTAAAGTTTTTTTCCGGCTGGTGTCAATGATATCTTTTTATTAATGCGTTCAAAAAGCTGATATCCAAGTTCGCTTTCAAGGACAGCGATATGGTGGGTTACCGTTGGCTGACTGATATATAGATTCTTTGCTGTTTTGGTGAAGTTCAGTGTTTCCGCTGCCAAGATAAAGCAGTCTATCTGAATCGTATTCATATGACATTCCTCCAATAGCCATCTTCTATTGATAATAGTTTATTTCGATTAGAATATCTATCAATATTTCATTAGAATACAGACATGGTTAAAAAATTATCAAATGGAGGGATCGCAAATGAAGTACATCGTTACCGGCGTGGATGGAAAATTGGGCGGCAGAGTCGCTGAATTGATGCTGCAGGAGACAGATGCATCAAATCTTATTTTTACCTGTCCTGATTTGTCCTGGCTCAAACCTGAAAAGAAGGAAAAATGGGAAAAGGCCGGCGTGGCTGTCCGTCAGGCCAATTATAATAATGTAGAAGAAATGACAGAGGCCTTCAAAGGCGGCAACCGAATCTATGTTGTGTCCGCCGTTACCATCGGAGAGATTCGTGTGCAGCAGCATAAAAATGTAGTTGATGCCGCCATCGCAGCAGGTGTTGAGCACATCACATACACATCATTCCTGGGTGCATCAGATCCCAAATATGCGCATGTATACGTAACACCAGATCATACTGCTACCGAAGCTTATATTCGACAGAAAGCGGAAGAGACCGGCATCAAATACGTGTTCATGCAGGACAATCTGTATCTGGAAAACTACCTGACCACCTCTGTAATGCTGGCCTTTATGTCAGGCAATAAGTGGTATACTACGGCAGGTGAAGGACGCGCCACCTATGTACCTAAGGATGATGTTGCCCGAATGGCGGCAGCACTTCTGCTTGGTAAAGGCAAGGACAACACAACCTATAAGGCCTGCGGCTGTGAATCGCTGTCTCAGCGCGACCTGGCTGCAATGATCAGTGATATGTCCGGCAGGAAAATAGAATACTGTCCTGTCAGTCACGAGGAATTCTTTAAATATCTTGATTCCATGCATATTCCCAGAACTGCCACAGAGGACTTTTCAAAGGCGCCGGTACCCTGGTGCGGCAATGATATGGTTACAAATGAAGGCAGCATTGCGGAAGGCCTCATGGACATCGCTTCTACCGATATCGAGGATGTAACAGGAAAAAAACCTTCAACCGCTCGTGAGCTGGCTAAAAACTATACTTATATCTGGGAAAATAATGTAACGCATTGGCGCGATATAAAATAATTCAGAATCCCTCCGTGCAGAAAGGAACCTTGTTTGTACCCATGCTTGACATGGTACAGACAGGGTTTTATTCTTTTTTTATTGGGCTGTATCATGCGCAGCCCGGTGACTGAGAACATTGCCCAGGGGGCTTTTGCATTGTCCCCATCAGGAATAGAGGAGGAACAGATATGGCTTGTACAACGATTCTGGTCGGAAAAAAGGCATCCTATGACGGATCCACTATGATTGCGCGGAATGATGATTCCGGTGCCGGGAATTTCACACCGAAAAAATTTGTTGTGGTGCATCCTGCAGAGCAGCCCCGGGTTTACCGCTCCGCGCTTTCTCATGTGGAGATTCCCTTGCCGGAGAATGCACTTCGTTATACTGCGGTACCCAATGCGGTGAAGGGAGAGGGCATCTGGGCCGGCAGCGGTGTGAATGCGGAAAATGTGGCCATGACAGCAACGGAAACCATTACGTCCAATCCGCGCGTGCTCGGCGCGGATCCGCTGGTGGAGTATCGGCCCGCAGAGGGAGAGCAGCCGGAAGTTGTCGGCGGCATCGGAGAGGAGGACCTGCCGACATTGGTGCTTCCGTATATCCACAGCGCCCGCGAAGGTGTGACGCGGCTGGGCAGTCTGCTGGAGCAGTACGGCACCTATGAAATGAACGGAATTGCCTTCCAGGATCTGGATGAAATCTGGTGGCTGGAAACCATCGGCGGACATCACTGGATCGCCCGCCGGGTGCCGGATGATGCCTATGTGGTGATGCCGAACCAGCTGGGCATCGACAGCTTCGACTTGGAGGATGCTTTCGGAGAGCAGAAGACCTTCATGTGCTCTGCGGATATGCGGGAATTCATTGCGGAAAATCATCTGGATCTGTCGATGGATGGTCAGCTGAACCCGCGGGACGCTTTCGGCAGCCATGACGATGCGGATCATGTATACAATACACCGCGTGCCTGGTATATGCTGCGGTACTTTAACCCGCACAGCTATGTCTGGGACGGAAATGACGCGGATTTCACACCGCGGTCCGATGATCTGCCCTGGTGCATGGTGCCGGAGCGGAAGATTACACCGGAGGATGTGAAGTACGTCCTGTCCTCGCATTATCAGGGCACACCCTATGATCCCTATGCGGCCTACGGCGACAGCAGCATGCGGGGCGCTTATCGTTCCATCGGCATCAACCGGAATGATTTCATGGCGCTGATTCAGCTTCGTCCCTATGCGGCACCCGCTTATCGTGCCATCGAATGGCTGGCCTTCGCCTCCAATGCGTTTAATACCATGGCGCCCTTCTATGCCAATGTCGGCGACACGCCGGTATATCTGAAGAATACGACAGCTGACGCCTCCACAGACAATTTCTACTGGAGCAGTCGGATGCTGGCGGCCATGAGCGATGCCTCCTACAGTAAGTCGCTGTTCCACATTGAGCGGTACCAGGAGACTGTGGGCGGCAAGGCCCATGCGTTGATTCAGGAATATGACAAAAAGCTTGCTGCCGAGGATAATGCTGAGAAATCCATTGCCCTCTGCGAAGAAGCCAATGCGGCCATTGCCGATATGCTGCAGAAGGAAACCCAGAAAACCCTGAACAAGGTCCTCTTCGAGTTGTCCGGCATGATGAAGAACTGCTACGCCCGGTCAGATGCTTAAACGTTCAGCCATTTGCTGAGCTTTGCTGCGTCCTTATGTCCTTTTGTATACAGTGTTTTGATGACCTGCTGATCCTTTGTTAAGGTATCCAGGCCATCAATGCTGTCCGGTGCCAGCAGCAGGACGCGGCCCTCTTCTTCATACTCCTTGCAGAGATCCAGTTCCCGGTTGTAGCGCTCTGCCCGCATCATCATGGCTTCGGCGGCCTTCGGATAAGAGTGCTTCAGCAGGCCGGCCAGCTTTACATCCTTTTCCGGATTCCGGTAGAAATCCCGGGGCCGGGTGAGTATCACCACAACACGATCACAGCCGTCCTGCAGCGCCCGGGCAACGGGAATGGGATCACTGATTCCGCCGTCATAGTAAAGCTTGCCCTTATAGGGGTAGGGCTTATTCAAAACCGGTACACAGCAGGAGGCCTTGATGATGTCGTATTCGTCCAGACGGATTTCCTCCGCTGCGTCAAAATATTCCGCTTCGCCGCTTTCGGCATTGGTGGCAATGATCAGGAAACGGGCAGGATTCTTCTGCATGGCATCATAATCCAGTGCGAGCTCGCCGTCATGATTTCCCAGCGTGGAGTAGATGTAGTCCAGATCGATGTAGTTGCCGTGACTTTTCAGAAAATTCCCAACGCCCATGTATCCCGTTTTAAACATGTATTCTGTATACGAGCGATAGCAGCGGCCGATCTGTCCGGCGAGGAAGGAGCTAATGTTGGCGGAACCGGCAGATATGCCGATGCAATAGTCAAAATTCAGCTTTTTTTCCATACAATAGTCCATAATTCCTGCGCCGTAGGCACCGCGAACACCGCCGCCGACATCAATCATTCCAAGCATATTCTGTCTCCTCCATGATGCTAAACTGTTACATATATAAATAGGAAAGCTTTTTTAGCTAACCCCTGTTATACTCCCTTTGCCCGAAAAAAATCAATGGAAAATTCCGATGCCCTGGCCAAGCGCACATTTCCCTCAATTCATAGTTTGTTTACAGACTGTTCATGGATTTCTTACAAGCTGACAGTATAGTGATATATGTAATCGGGAGAATGGAGGAGTTGCTTATGGTACTGTTTATATTGAAGGTTATGTTTTTTCTTTCGGTTTTCTTCGTAGCAGGTGTATACATGGAGAGCAATTTTGACGATTGCCCGTATAATAAAAGGAAGCATTCGGCAGATTCTCTGAAGGAGGACACAGCGGCAGAGCAGGAGGCGAATCCTGTGGTGGCACCCATGCAGTCTTAGGGTAATGTCGGCGGCCCGCCTGCCGGGTTATGCAAAAGAAGATGACGATTTCAGCTCTCAGAGATAGTCTGGGAGCTTTTTTTAATTGTTGTAACTGTTTAGGGAAGCGCTGATTAAAGCGCTTCCCTCGCCGGATTTGCGCTGCGAAGCAGCAAATTCC
>CAZJQX010000024.1:0-25913 GCA_964548305.1 uncultured Lachnospiraceae bacterium | reverse complement strand
GTCCGGGAAAATGCCAACCAGAAGCTGTACGGTCGCATCGGCCGTTTGAAGCATCAGGTGGAGAATCGCCCGGGCATGGTACTGGGCATCACCGGTTGCATGATGCAGGAAGCGGAAGAGGTGGAGACCATCCGGAAGAAGTATCCCTATGTGAAGCTGATCTTCGGAACGCACAATGTATACAAGCTGGCGGAGCTTCTGTTCGAAACACTCTGGAAGGATACACGAACCGTGGAGGTTATCGAGGACACGAAGCTTATTGTGGAGAACCTGCCCTCCGAGCGTAAATTCCGTTTCAAAGCCTCAGTGAACATCAGCTACGGCTGCAACAACTTCTGCACCTACTGCATCGTGCCCTATGTGCGCGGCCGTGAGAAGTCCCGGAATGCCCGGGACATTCTGCAGGAATGTGAGCGTCTTGTGAAGGATGGCGTTAAGGAAATCACACTGCTTGGGCAGAATGTCAATTCCTATGGAAATGACTTAGCGGATGGGGCCGTCAGCTTCCCCGAGCTGCTTCGTATGGTGGCGGCAATTCCGGGACTTCGGCGTATCCGCTTCATGACCTCCAACCCGAAGGATTTGTCCGATGAGCTGATTCGTGTCATGAAGGAGGAGCCGAAGATCTGCCGGCATCTGCATCTTCCGCTGCAGTCCGGATCGAGCTCCCTTCTTAAGCGCATGAACCGGCATTATACCAAAGAAAGCTACCTGGCGCTTGTGCGAAAGATCCGTGAGGAGCTGCCGGACATGAGTCTCACGACAGACATCATCGTGGGCTTCCCGGGAGAGACGGATGCGGATTTTCAGGATACAATTGACGTGGTAAAGGAAGCAAAATACGATTCTGCCTTCACCTTCATCTACTCAAAGCGCAGCGGAACCCCCGCAGCCGCATGGGAGCCGGTGGATCCCGAGGTGGTGAAGACTCGCTTTTCACAGCTTCTTGAGGTGGTGAAGCAGAGCTCTGCGGAAAATGAAGGCAAGGACGAGGGCCGCACCATGGAGGTTCTGGTTGAGGAAAAGGACAATGAAAAGCCCGGATTCCTGACAGGTCGCCTTTCCAACAACATTCTGGTGCATTTCGAGGGCAGCGAGGACCTGATCGGTGAGCTGGTTTCCGTGCGTCTGGATAAATCCATGGGCTTCTATTACTATGGTACGCTGGTAAGTGAATGAGGGAATGAATGGCTGATAAAAAAATGTCGCCTATGATGCAGCAGTATCTGGATACAAAGAAGGAGTATCCGGATGCGCTGCTTTTCTATCGTATCGGCGATTTCTATGAAATGTTTTATGAGGATGCGGAGACCGCCTCTCAGGTACTGGATCTGGTGCTGACCGGAAAGGACTGCGGCTTGGCGGAAAGGGCGCCCATGTGCGGCATTCCCTATCATGCGGCAGAGAGCTACATTGCTCGGCTCGTAGCCAAGGGCTATAAAGTGGCCATCGGTGAGCAGGTAGAGGATCCGAAGCTGGCAAAGGGGCTTGTGAAGCGGGAGGTCATCCGGGTGGTAACCCCCGGTACAGTGACGGCAGAGTCTGCGCTGGAGGAAGGAAAGAACAACTTCCTCATGAGCATCTACTGCGACGCCCGGGGCTTCGGCATTTCCGCTGTCGACATTTCCACCGGTGAATTTCTCACAACAAGCTGTACCGATGCAAGGGCTGTCTATGATGAATTGAGCCGTTTCTCTCCTTCAGAGCTTCTCATCAATCATGATTTTCTTGAAATCGACATTGATCCGGAGGAGCTGAAAAACCGCTTTTCGCTGATCATCACGGAGCTTCCGGCGGAGGATTATGATGAGGAGAAAGCCCGGGAGCTGCTGGAAAGACATTTCCATGCCGGACTTGCCGGGTTGGGACTTTCAGATCGAAAGCATGCACGGCTTTCTGCAGCAGCAGCTCTTCGTTACGTTTATGATACACAGAAGGGCTCTGTGGATCATATTGCGAACATCCGCTATTACCAGAGCTCCCAGTACATGATCATCGATACTGCCACACAGCGGAATCTGGAGCTCTGTGAAACCATGCGGGAGAAGAAGAAAAGAGGTTCTCTTCTCTGGGTATTGGACAAGACCAAGACCGCCATGGGAGCGCGTCTTCTTCGTCGTTATCTGGAGCAGCCGCTGATTGATGAAAATGAGATTCTGCGGCGGCAGGATTTTGTGGCGGAGCTCTGTGAGCGCTATATCGACCGGGAAGAGCTTGCCGAATATCTGAACTCTATTTATGACCTGGAGCGAATCCTCGGAAAAATCAGCTATCAGTCTGCAAATCCCAGGGATCTGATCGCCTTCAAGGAATCTCTCCGGCTGCTTCCTGCCATTCGGCAGCAGCTTTCTGGATTTCAGTGTGCCTTGGCGGCCTCTCTCTATGCGGATCTCGACGAGCTGCAGGATCTTTATCAGCTCATTGACCAGGCCATTGTGGAGGATCCGCCGGTGTCCGCCAAGGACGGCGGCGTCATCAAGGAGGGCTATCATGCCGAAGCGGACCGCTATCGGGAGTCCCGATTGTCCGGCAAGCAGTGGCTTGCGGATCTCGAGGCAGAGGAGCGGGAGAAAACCGGCATTAAAACGCTGAAAATCAAGTACAATCGAATTTTCGGCTACTGCATCGAGGTCAGCAATACCTTTAAAAACCAGGTGCCGGATTCCTATATCCGAAAGCAGACACTGGCGAACGGAGAACGCTATACCACAGACCGCCTGGAAGAGCTGCAGAACATTATCCTCGGCGCAGAGGAAAAGCTCAATGCGCTGGAATATACGCTCTTTGCCGAGGTGAGAGACCATATCGGTGAAAACATTGCCCGGGTGCAGAAGAGCAGCCGGTGTATTGCCGTCCTGGACTGTATGGTTTCTCTTTCACGGGTGGCCACCAACAACCAGTATGTGCGTCCGAAAATCAACAATGAGGGCCGCATTGTCATTCAGGATGGACGGCATCCGGTGATTGAGCAGCTTCTGAAGGAGGACCGTTTCGTCAGCAATGATACACTGCTGGATGACGATGAAAACCGAATCGCCATCATTACCGGACCGAACATGGCGGGAAAATCCACCTATATGCGGCAGGTGGCGCTGATCACACTGATGGCCTCCATCGGCTCATTCGTACCGGCGAAGCAGGCGGATATCTCCATCTGTGACCGGATTTTCACAAGAGTCGGCGCTTCCGACGATCTCGCCAGCGGACAGTCCACCTTCATGGTGGAAATGAACGAGGTGGCCAATATCCTTCGGAACGCAACCACCCGATCTCTGCTGATTCTGGATGAGATCGGCCGGGGAACAAGTACCTTTGACGGCCTGTCGATTGCCTGGGCCGTGGTGGAGTACCTCAGCAATACCGTGAAGGCCAAGGCTCTGTTTGCCACACACTATCATGAGCTGACGGAGCTGGAGGGAAAGCTTGCGGGTGTTAAGAATTACTGCATTGCCGTGACGAATCATGATCAGGACATCGTTTTCCTGCGGAAAATCATCCGTGGCGGTGCCGACCAGAGCTACGGCATTGATGTGGCGCGACTTGCCGGCGTGCCGCAGCCGGTCATTGACCGGGCAAAGGAAATCGCGGCGAAGCTGTCGGAGGCGGACATTCTGGCGAAAACCCGTCAGCTGTCTGCCGCAGGCGATGGTATCAGTAAAGAGAAGCAGGATTTGTCAGACGCAGCGGCGTCCGCAGAGAAAAATCCCATGAATTCCGAAAACAGCGCGGAAGGTACAGAGAGTGCAGCGGAGAACCGGCTGCTCCATTACATAGAGACACTGGATCTAAACCGCATGACGCCGCTGGAGGCCATCAACTGCCTCTATGAAATGAAGGAGCTGGCGGCGAAGTAGTATAGGACTGCTGTGAAGAAAAGCGGGTATATAGTAGATAAATCCATCGGGATACCCCTACGGAAAAGGAAAGGAGAAGATTATGTCCATTCAGCTGCTGAGCGATGAAACCATCAATCAGATCGCAGCAGGTGAGGTCATCGAGCGCCCCCTCAGCATCGTGAAGGAGCTTTTGGAAAATGCCATTGATGCCGGTGCACACGCGGTTTCCGTGGAAATCCGGAACGGCGGCCTTTCCATGATCCGCATCACCGATGACGGCTGCGGCATAGAAAAGGATGAGGTGCGGCTGGCCTTCCTGCGGCATGCTACCAGTAAGCTGCGGGAAGCCGCGGATCTCAGTCATATCGCAACGCTCGGCTTCCGCGGTGAGGCCTTGGCCAGTATTGCAGCGGTGGCCAAGGTGGAGCTCATCACCAAGCGGCAGGACAAGCTGTTGGCTGCGCGATATCTCATTGAGGGCGGTGAGGAGAAGGAGCTCTCGGAGATCGGCGCGCCGGACGGCACGACGATTGTGGTACGTGAGCTTTTTTACAATGTACCGGCGCGAAAGAAATTCCTGAAGTCTCCCTCCACGGAGGCCGCCCGGATTCAGGATATTCTGGAGAAAGAGGCGCTGGCGCATCCGGAGGTAGCCTTCCGTTTTCTGCAGGACGGCCGTCAGAAGCTGATGACTCTGGGAAACGGGTCTCTCATGGACGTGATCTATGCGATTTTCGGGCGGGAAATTGCAAGTCAGCTGATCACGGTAAAGAAATCCTATCTGCCGTCCAAGCTTACCGGCATACCCGCGGTCACCATTCACGGCTTCCTGGGTAAGCCCACCACGAACCGCTCCAACCGTAACTTTGAAATTTATTTTGTGAACCGGCGCTTTGTAAAAAATCCGCTGCTGCAGAAGGCCATCGAGGACGGCTACCGTGCCTTTCTTATGCAGCATAAGTTTCCCTTTACGGTACTTCTGCTGGACATCAATCCGGAGCTTGTGGATGTCAACGTGCATCCGCAGAAGCTCGAGGTGCGTTTCTCGGACGGCATGACCATTTATAACTGTATGGTGGATGCCCTGAGCCGTGCACTGCACGAGACAGAGCTGGTGGTGAACCTCGACCTTTTATCCGAGGATAATGCTGTCGGTTCTGCTGCCGGGTCGGCACCTCATGTTGAGCCCTTCGAGCATAAGCGGGAAGCGGTTCACGCTGAAGCGATGAAAAAGAGCCTGTCGGCTTCCCTGCCTGCGGCGGCAAGGCCGAAGGAGGATATCGTTCTGGGAAAGCCGGCAGCAGCGAAGTCGGAGGAAAATATCCTTCCGGAAAAGCCGATAGCAACAAGGCCTCAGGCGGATATACTTCCGGAAAGAGTCGCAGCAGATATCAATACTGTGAATACAGATGAGAAGCCTTCGAAGCCCACGCCGCATGTAAATGCAAGCAGCCGGAAGGAAGCACCAGCTTCAGGACTGTCCGAGTCCACTGTATCATATGCCGCGAAAACGGCTGCTTCTGTTCCGCTACCGCCTGCTGCGGCAGAAGACATTACCCCAGCAAAGGAACCTTCTGCCCAAGCAAAAGGCTTTATCCCGGAAGAAGAGATGACTTCGGCAAAAAACATTACCCCGACTGCCGAGGCCGTGACGTCTTCCCAAAAGCTGAGCTCAGACAGAGGGATGCCGGCAGAAAAGCCCGCGGATACGCAGAAGCCGGAACAGGAGAGTCTCTTTACAGAGAAATTCCTCAGTGAGAAGGCCAGAAAGTCGCATCGGATCATCGGTCAGCTCTTCAATACCTACTGGCTCATTGAATACGATGAGAAGCTCTACATCATCGATCAGCACGCCGCCCATGAAAAGGTGAACTTTGAGCGGATGATGAAACGGCTGAAGCAGAAGAAGCCCGTTTCCCAGTATCTGAATCCGCCCATTCTTCTGACACTGTCGGCGGATGAAGCATTGATGCTGGAAAAGTACCAGAAATATTTCGAAAAGCTCGGCTATGAGATCAACTTCCTCGGCGGCCGAGACTACAGCATTTCCGCCATTCCGGCAGATCTGCCCGAAATCGGCAAAAAGGAGCTTCTGTTGGAGATATTGGATGACCTGACGGACGAAACCGGCATGACCACGGCGGACAGCATTTACGATAAGCTGGCTTCCATGTCCTGCAAGGCTGCTGTTAAGGGAAACAACCGGCTGAGCGTGCAGGAGGCGGATGCCCTTATCACGGAGCTCCTGCAGCTCGACAATCCCTATGCCTGTCCCCATGGCCGGCCCACCATCATTTCCATGTCCAAGCAGGAGCTGGAAAAGAAGTTTAAGCGTATCGTCTAATCGGAGAAGGAGAGAATCATGGAAAATAAACGTCCCCTTGTGATTCTTGCGGGGCCGACAGCGGTAGGAAAAACGTCTGTTTCGGTTGAACTAGCAAAGGCACTGAACGGTGAATGTGTCTCGGCAGATTCCGTTCAGGTTTACAAAGGACTGGACATCGGCTCCGCCAAGGTCACCGAGGCGGAAATGCAGGGCATTCCCCATCATCTGATTGACGTCATTGACCCTTCTGTAAACTATGATGTTTCCGTCTTTCAGAAAATGGCAGCAGAGGCCCTGGAAAGAATTTATGAGAAGGGAAAACTTCCGATTCTGGTGGGCGGCACCGGCTTTTATATCCAGGCGCTGCTTTACGGCATCGATTTTTCAGAGGAGCCTGATGAAAAGCAGCAGGTGATCCGGCAGCAGCTGGAAAAGGAAGCGCTGGAAGAGGGCGGACCGGACAGACTCTATACCCGGCTGCAGGCGGTGGATCCACTTTCCACAGAAAAGATCCACGCCCACAATGTGCGGCGCGTGATCCGGGCGCTTGAATATTACATGCTTCATGGCAAGCCTATTTCCGCCCATAATGCGGAAGAACGGCAGCGTCCGCCGGTGTATGATGCAGCCTTCTTTGTGCTGACGGATGATCGGGAGAAGCTGTATCAGCGCATTGACAGCCGGGTGGATGCCATGCTGTCGGCAGGCCTTCTTGATGAAGTGAAGTGGCTTCGGGATTTGGGACTTTCCCCGGAACATACCTCACTGCAGGGCATCGGTTACAAGGAAATGCTGCAGTATCTTAATGGAGAATGCACTCTGCCGGAGGCTGTCGAAGCCATCAAGAAGCATTCTCGAAATTACGCCAAGCGGCAGCTCACCTGGTTCCGCCGGGAGGCAGCAGCCGAGTGGATCGATATCTCAGAATTTAATTATGAAAAGGATGAAATTGTAAAATGGATAATCAGGAAATGTACAGCGCGTTGGGCATAAGTCGTGAGGTGCAGGCGTTTTGTACGCCGGTGCTGGATTCTCTTTCTCAGCGCTTTCAGGCCATCGATGAGATTGCGGAATACAATCAGCTGAAGGTGGTGAAGGCCATGCAGGATGCGGGCGTCAGCGAAGCACATCTCATCGGCACCAGCGGTTATGGCTACGACGACATCGGAAGGGATGCGCTGGAGCGTGTCTATGCCAATGTCTTCGGCACAGAGGATGCGCTTGTGCGCGGACAGATCATCTGCGGCACACATGCATTGGCCATCGCCCTCCAGGCAAACCTTCGCCCCGGGGACGAAATTCTCTCCCCTGTGGGAAAGCCCTATGATACGCTGGAGGAGGTGATCGGCATCCGTCCCTCAGCCGGCTCACTGGCGGAATTCGGCATTAGCTACCGGCAGGTGGATCTCAATCCGGACAGCAGCTTCCGCTACGATGAAATTCGTGAAGCCATCAATGAGCGTACACGCTTGGTGGAAATCCAGCGTTCCAAGGGCTATTCCAGCCGCGACACCTTCAGCCCGGAGCAGATCGGCGAGCTGATTCGTTTTATCAAGGGCATCAAACCGGATGTGATCTGCATGGTGGACAACTGCTACGGCGAATTCGTCTGCCGTGAGGAGCCCAGTGCCTATGGCGCCGACATGGTGGTCGGCTCCCTCATCAAGAATCCGGGCGGCGGACTGGCACCCATCGGTGGCTACATTCCCGGCACAAAGGAGTGTATCGAGCGCTGTGCCGTAAGGCTCACTACACCGGGCCTTGGCAAGGAGGTAGGTCCTTCCCTGGATCTGAACCGTCCCTTCTATCAGGGACTCTTCCTGGCTCCCACCATTGTGGCCGGTGCGGAAAAGGCAGCCATCTTTGCCGCCAATGTCTACGAGCGTCTGGGCTTTGCCTGCCATCCCCACGGAGACACAAAGCGAAACGATATCATCCAGGCCATCACACTGGGCTCACCGGAGGCGGTGATTGCGTTTTGCCAGGGCATCCAGGCGGCTGCGCCGGTGGATTCCTTTGTGACCCCGATGCCGGATGCGATGCCCGGCTACGATTCGGATGTGATCATGGCAGCAGGCGCCTTCGTACAGGGCTCCAGCATTGAGCTTTCCGCCGACGGTCCCATCAAACCGCCGTACAATGTGTACTTCCAGGGCGGACTGACCTGGTATCATGCCAAGCTGGGTATTCTGATGTCTGTTCAGAAGCTCTGGGAGAAGGGACTTGCAGTTCTTTCATAATGATTGTTCATACTTATTTTAGCTTTGAGCAATTGTTATGCCACATACTCTGTGCTAAAATAAGTCAATTATGTGGGCTCCTGCTTTTCTGACAGAACAGGAGTGAATATGAGTACCTTTGAAATGATGAATCCGGAAGAAAAGCCTCGTGAGAAATGCAGGAGATACGGCGTAAAGTCTCTGACTGACCAGGAGCTGCTGGCTATTCTGCTTCGCACAGGAACGAGGGATAAGTCTGTCCTGGAACTTTCCGACGAAATTCTGCACATCAATCCGCTGTATGACGGACTGGTGGGGCTTGCCCATGTCTCCGAGGCCGAATACCGGCAGATCCCGGGCGTGGGCAGCATCCGGGCCATGGAGCTCTGTGCGATCGGAGAAATTTCTGCCCGCATCTGGAAGCGGCGGCGCAGGGTTTCCGAGATCAATTTCCGGGACCCCGACAGCGTGGCCGGTTACCTGAAGGAGGATATGCGGCATCTGGAGTATGAGACCGTGCATATTCTGTATCTGGACAACCATAAGCGTCTGATCCGGGACTTTACGGTTTCCAGGGGCACCTGCAGTCAAACTGCTCTTTCTCCCCGGGAGATTTTTGCCGAGGGGATCCGCATCTGTGCGGTCTGCATGATCATGGCGCACAATCACCCCAGCGGGGATCCGGAGCCCTCCGATGAAGACGTTCATTTCACCAGAGATCTGGAGCTGGCGGGCCGCATGGTGGGAATCCATCTCATTGATCATATCATTATCGGGGACAATCGATATTACAGCTTCCGAAAGCAGGGTTTGATTTAGTGGATAGTAAGAAAAGCAAGTATATATACATCATCCTGACGGTGCTTTGCATCATGATGATCGCTCTTTCCTCTGTGAAGGGAGGTCTCGCGGATCCCATCCGCAACACCATCGGATATATTCTGGTTCCGGTGCAGACCGGCGTGAATCGTGTGGGCTTCGGCATTTACCGCCACCTCAAGAATCACGAAACGCTGCAGGAGGCGGAGGCAGCCAAGCAGACGCTGCAGGAGCAGGTGGATACGCTGACAGAAGAGAACAATATCCTGAAGCAGAATGCGGCGGAGCTTACCCGGCTTCGTGAGCTGTACCAGCTGGACCAGGAGTATCTGCAGTACCCGAAGGTGGCAGCCCGGATCATAGCAAAGGACAGTGAGAACTGGTTCCAGGTTTTCCGCATCGATAAGGGCTCCAAGGACGGTATTAAAGTAGATCAGAATGTCATGGCGAACGGCGGCCTCGTCGGTATTGTGACAGATGTCGGCTTGAATTATGCAACCGTACGTTCAATCATCGATGACGAATCCCGGGTTTCCTGCATGGGTATTCAGTCCAGTGATACCTGCATTGTGGCGGGTGATCTGACCCTGTACCAGCAGGGAAGGCTACGGATTACGGATATGAATAAGGATGCGCCTATACAGGATGGAGACCGCATTGTGACCAGCAGCATTTCCGCGAAGTTTCTTCCGGGCATTCTGGTGGGCTACGCCGTAGATGTCAGCGAAGATGAGAAACGGCTTATGAAAAACGGCTATCTGATTCCGGCAGCGAATTTTGACGATATGAGTGAGGTCCTGGTGATCACAACGCTGAAGTCCGATTATTTCCAGGATGAAAATGCCGGCGAGGAGACAAGTGATTCTGTCGCATCGACAGAGACAGCAGAATCAAGTGCCGCCGAAACGGTAGAGGCATCGAACACTGCTGAAACGGCAGCAGAGACAGAAAATGCGGCGGAGAATACAGCAGAGGAAACGGAGGCAGCCCAGTGAGGTCTGAAAAACGGAAAAGCTTTTTAAACCGGCGGATGAAGAAATGGATTCGGATTTTATTCTATGTTTTCTCCATTCTGCTGGCCTTTCTGATCCAGACCAGTGTCGTTCCGCTTATCCCTTTTCTGTCGGCTGCTCCGAACCTGTTGCTGATCCTGACCTTTTCCTTCGGCTTCATGCACGGCAGTCTGCCCGGTATGGTGTACGGACTGGGAGCGGGCCTTCTGATGGATATGTTCTACTCGGGACCCTTCGGCTTTTATAGTCTGATCTTTATTTTTATCGGCTATGTGAACGGCTTTTTTAACCGTTTCTATTATGAGGAATATCTGACATTGCCGATGGTCATCTGCGTATTCAGCGAGCTGAGCTATCATATTTATATTTATGTTTTTCGCTTTCTGATTCGCGCAAAGCTGGATATACCCTATTATTTTCTGCATATTGTTTTCCCGTCAATTGTGTTCTCTATGCTGGTAACACTGGTGCTGTACCGATTCTTCTTCAGTGCGGCGCGGAAGATGGACAGCATAGGCTGAGGAGGATGCGTTAAAGAATGCTAAGAGAGATCTGGGAATTGATCAAAGAAATTCTGGGAAGAATTTTTTCCTCCCGGCTGTTTGCTCTGGCCATTGTCTTCACTGCACTGTTTTCCGTTCTGGTTGTACAGCTTTTCCAGCTGCAGATTCTGCACGGCAACGAATATCTGGAGCAGTATCAGGAGCGGATTCTGGCGGAATCCACCACGGCCGGTACCCGCGGAAATATCTATGACCGGGACGGCAAGCTTCTGGCCTACAATGCCCTGCAGTACAACATTACCATCACGGATACGGATTCCTTCGATACCACGGACAGCGGCATCAACAGCCGCAACCGTATGCTGAAAAAACTGGCAGAGATCGTTGAAAAATACCAGTATACCATCAAAGGGCAGTACAAGATTGTTATGGACACCGACGGCAATTTCAGCTTTACCACGAGCTCCGAAGCAGAGAAGCGCCGCTTTATTGCCCAGGCCTACGGCCGCAACGAGGAGGATCTCTCCGAGAGCACATTCAGTCAGGATGCGGAGGCCGTCTTCAATTATTCCAAAAAGCGGTATCATTTTGATCAGATGAAGGATGACAACGGGGATCCTATCATTCCCAGCAACTCCACGATTCTGGATATGATCAACATTCTCTATACCATGCGGCTTACGGCATATCAGAAATATCTCTCCACCACCATTGTGGAAAATATTTCCGCCGAGTGCATGGCGGAGATCGAGGAGTGCCGCGGAGAGCTTCCCGGTGTCGAGGTAGCGAGTGTCTCCGTACGGAAGTATAACTATGCGCCCTACCTTTCCCATATCGTGGGCTATACCGGACAGGTACGGGAAGATCAGCTGAAAGAGCTGCAGAAAACCGATGAAAGCTATGCTGCGAATGACATTGTCGGTGTATGGGGACTGGAGAAGAGCGAAGAGAGCGTGCTGAAGGGTCAGAAGGGACATCGTACGATGTACCTGAACTCTGTGGGTTCAATCATTGAGGTGGTTTCCGAAACGGAAGCCAAGTCCGGAAACGATATTTATACTACCATTTCCGCCGACGACCAGATTGCCATCTATCATCTTCTGGAGCAGGAGCTCGCAGGCATTCTGGTTTCCAAGATCACGGAAAACGATGATGTGGATACGGAAAATGTCAAGCAGTCCCAGATCATGATTCCCCTGAAGGATGCCTATTTCCAGCTTATCAACAACAATGTGCTGGACAGAAGCCATTTCAGCAGCAGTGACGCCGGTACTGCGGAAAAGCAGATTTCCGCGCTTTTTGCATCCAACCGGGAAACGAAGCTTTCCGAAATCCGCAGTATGCTGGAGAACGGCAGCGGCAGCCTGAAGGAACTGCCGCAGGATATGCAGGCCTTTGTGGTTTACATTTATGATTACCTCACAAGCAAATCCTCCGGCATTATCGATACAGAAAATCAGAGCTATCGGGAATCCGAGGCCTACACAGCATGGAAGAACGACAGCATTTCCCTCCATGACTTCATTCTGACCGGCATCAGTGAATCCTGGCTGGATACCTCACGGCTGGAGCTGGATACGGAATATTCCGATGTGGGAAGCATCTATGCGCTTTTTATTGATAAGCTGCTGACGCAGCTTTCGGCAGATCAGGATTTTGAAAAGATACTTTATAAGTACGCCATCGCCGACAAGACAATCCCTGGATACCTCCTTCTGATGGCCTTGTTTGAGCAGGGAGTGCTGCAGCCGGATTCTGCCGCCTATCAGCAGCTGTCCACGGGAGATGCCCACTATGCCTATACCTTCCTGATCGACAAGATACGCCGCATTGAGCTGACGCCGGCGCAGATGGCTTTGGATCCCTGCAACGGCTCTGTTACAGTGACAGATGTGAAGACCGGCAAGGTCAAGGCGCTGGTGACCTATCCCGGCTTTGACAACAACCGTATTTCGGATCCGGATTATCTGAAGAAGTGCAATGAGGACCTTTCTCTGCCGCTTCTGAACTGCGCGACGCAAACCCAGCTGGCACCGGGTTCCACCTTTAAGCCCATCACCTCTGTTGCGGCTCTGGAGGAGGGTGTCATCACGACTGATACCATTATTGACTGTACCGGTAAGTATGAAGAGGTCTCACCTGCCATTCGCTGCTGGATCTGGCCGTCAGCCCACGGAGAAGAAAATATTGTGGACGGCATTATGAATTCCTGCAACTTCTTCTTTGCGGATCTCGGCCATCGGCTGTCCATGGATGCCGACGGAAGCTACGACCAGGAAACCGGTCTCGAGCGCATTAAAAAATATGCCAGCCTTTTCGGCCTGGATGAGAAGAGCGGCGTGGAAATTGATGAGGCAGAGCCGCGCATTTCTGATTCCGATCCGGAGCGTTCGGCAATGGGTCAGGGTACCCACGCCTACAACAATGTGCAGCTGTCCCGTTATATCACAGCAGTGGCCAATGGAGGAACCCTCTACAAGCTGTCTATCCTTGACAAGGTTACGGACGCGGACGGCAATGTAGTTGAGAACATTGAGCCTGAGGTAGAGCGAAAGCTCGAGTTCAGCCAGGTGACCTGGAATGCGGTGCATACAGGTCTCCGCAAGGTGATCACAGAGGGTGTGGCTAAGCGTGTATTTGCCGGACAGGACATCACTGTGGCCGGAAAAACCGGAACCGCCCAGGAGCGTGAGGACCGCGGAAACCATGCGGTATTCGTTTCTTATGCACCCGCAGAGGATCCGGAAATCAGCGTTACGGTCAATATTTCCTATGGTTATTCCTCTGGTAATGCAGCAAGCCTTGCCAACCAGGTTTATAACTACTGCTTTGGTAAAACCACACTGGACCAGATTCTGTCTCAGGATGCTTCCTACGTTACTGCGGTGAATGTATCCGACTAAGCCGAACGGAGAATCAAAACAATATGAAGTTTGATTACAATTTTCGAAAATATGATATTCGTCTGGTGGTGTACATGGTGTTTCTGAATGTCATGGGTATACTGATCGTGCGTTCTGCCATGTCTGCACCGGACTTTCATGATCCTCAGGTGGCCCGGCAGATCATGGGCTCCTGCGCCGGCCTGGCGCTCTGCATCGGCATTTCTCTGATTGACTACCGGAAGCTCACGCAGCAGGCCAATCTGATCTATCTGCTTTGTGTTCTCATGCTGGCCGGCGTAAAGATCTACGGCACCGCCAGCGGACATGGTGCGGTGCGGTGGATCAGTGTGCCGGTACTGGGACAGGTACAGCCGGCAGAGTTTGTAAAAGCGGGACTCATTATTTTTTATGCGAACTACCTGCAGAAGACGAAAGACACCATCAATTCCCCGCATACCGTACTGCTGGCACTGCTGTACTTTGTCCTGCCGGTGGGTCTCGTGCTGCTGCAGCCGAATCTTTCCACGGCCATCATTATGACGGTAATCGTTGCGGCGATGATTTTTGCTTCGCCAATCAGTACCAGATGGATTCTGGGTGTGCTTCTCGCGCTTGTTCCCTTTGCTGTCATCTTCATCTACCTCTTTCAGTCGGGACTGTATGATAAAATTCCTTTTCTTCAAGGATATCAGGCGACGCGAATTCTGACCTTCCTGGATCCCTCTTCGGATCCCCAGAGCTATTACCAGCAGATGAATTCTCTGCTGGCCATCGGCTCCGGCATGCTGACGGGAAAGGGATTGAACAACAACTCCATTTTCTCGGTAAAAAACGGCAACTTCCTTTCCGAGAGTGACAATGACTTTATTTTTTCCGTTATCGGAGAGGAGCTCGGATTTCGCGGTTCCGTCATTATCATCATTGTGTTCTTGTTAATTTTGCTTGAATGTCTTATAATAGCATCGAGAGCCCGGACCCTGAGTGGAAGACTGCTTTGCGTCGGCATGATGGCATGGCTGGGTTTTCAGACCTACACGAATATTGCTGTGGCCACGGGACTCTTTCCCAATACCGGAATCACGCTTCCGTTTTTTTCGAGAGGAGTCAGCTCGCTGATTTCCATTTATGCCGGTATGGGCATAGTTCTGAATGTGGCGCTGCAGCGGAAATCATAAATTTTTTTTTTGGGGGGGTAGTGAACATGAACGTCGGATTGATCGCACATGATTCCAAGAAAAAGCTGATGCAGAACTTCTGCATTGCATACCGGGGAATTCTCAGTAAGCATGAGCTTTATGCTACCGGTACGACGGGTGTCCTCATTGAAGAGGTCACCAACCTGAGAATCCATAAATTCCTGCCGGGTGAAACCGGAGGCTCCCGACAGATGGCAGGGCAGATTGAGCAGGGAAATGTTGATATGGTGATTTTCCTTCGCGATCCGCTGCATGCCAAGGATCATGAGCCTGAGGTGAATTCCATTGTACGGCTTTGTGATACCTATAATGTACCTATCGGTACCAATCTGGCAACCGCAGAGCTTTTGATCCATGCGCTTGAGCGGGGAGATCTGGAGTGGAGAAACATCTGAGCATGAGCACTGAAGACATTTCCATAAAAAACAAGCTGACCGGCCGTAAACTTGTGAGGGGCTTACTGCCGGTTGTTTTTTCGCTTTTTTTGCTTTCCGGCTGCGGCGGTACCCTGGAAAAGCCATTCAACGCGGATACGGCATTGACCAGAATGAATTCTGTGAATACCGGAAACGGAGAAGAGAGCCTGAAGGCAAAGGGCTTTGCCTACAATCTGGCAGTGCCGGGCACGACAGACTTCAATAATAACAATATGACCGCTTCCACATCCCTTCTGGTGGAGCTGGGAGAGGATGGTCATCCGGAATCCGTTGCCTATTCGAATCCTTATACCAGAACCTATCCCGCCAGCATCACCAAGCTGATGACGGCACTGGTCTGTCTGGAAAATGTTGACGATCTGCAGCAGGAATTTACGATTACCCAGAATTCGGTCATTAAGGTCAGCGGATCCTCCACAGCCTATCTGCAGGCAGGCGAGACACTGACCATTGAGGAGCTGCTCTACGGTATGCTGCTTCCGTCCGGAAATGATGCTGCCGTTGCAGTAGCGGAGGCCACTGCCGGATCCGTGGATGCCTTCGTACAGATGATGAACGATGAAGCACTGCGGCTGGGATGTACCGGAACCCACTTTGTGAATCCCAACGGACTGCCGGATGACAACCACTATACGACGCCCTACGACATTTACCTGATCCTTCGAGAGGCGCTGAAATATGATGCCTTCCGAGAAATTGTCGGCAGTGACAGCTATGCGGTGAAGTATAAGGACAGGAATGGTCAGCCCAAGTCCCAGACCTGGAAGGATACCAATCTGTATCTTCTCGGTGAAAAGGAAACCCCGGAGGGAATTACCGTTCTCGGCGGCAAAACCGGCACCACAAAAAAGGCCGGCTACTGTCTGGCTATGGCCGTTCGAAAGGACGACAGCGGCAAGGAATACATTGCCATCGTCATGCAGGGAGAGACCAAGGATGATCTCTATGAGAACATGACAAATCTTCTGCTAAAGCTGCATTAGGGGAAGTTTCAACTTGAAAACCACCCCCATATGTAATATACTTTATTTACTACAAGTTAGGAGGTACTGACTATGGTACAGATGATCGTAGGCAAAAGAGGCAAGGGCAAGACAAAGCAGCTCCTCGACAAGGCAAACACAGCAATCAAGGAAGCAACCGGCAGCGTTGTATTTCTTGACAAGTCCGCATCTCATATGTATGAGCTGAACAACAAGATTCGTCTGATCAACGTAAACGAGTTCCCGGTTGAGACTGAGGATGCTTTCGTTGGTTTTATCAGCGGCATTGTTTCTCAGGATCATGATCTTGAGTATATGTTTATGGACAGCTTCCTGAAGCTTTCCGGACTTGAGGGTGCAGACATTTCCAACTGTATCGCAAAGCTGGAGGGACTGGGCGAGAAGTACAACATTACCTTTGTATTGAGCGTTTCCATGGATGCTGAAGAGCTTCCTGAGAGTGTTAAGAAGGACGTAGCAATCGCTCTGTAATACGATTTTCGAATGGCAGCAAAAAATCAGAGTATTGAAAAACAAAACGTAATCAAATACAGAAAGCCATTTAATTTCAATGTAGGGATGATAATCTTTCTGATTATCTTTCTCTACATTGTTTTTAGTGTATACGCTTATCTGACACGCGCACAGATCCGTTTCTATGAGGTGCCGAAGGGCGGCATTGTGAAAGAAAACAGCTTTACCGGCATTGCCATCCGGGAGGAAACGGTGGAGAACGCCCAGAGCTCCGGCTACATTCACTATTATGTGCAGGAGGGAAAACGGGTGGCAGTCGGTGCCAGCATCTACACCATCGACGAAACCGGAACCATGGAGAAGTATCTGTCTGAGCATCCTGAGCTGACTACAGAGCTCAGCGACAGTCAGATGTCGGATATCCGTTATCGCTTGTCGGCGTTTTCGAAAAACTTCCAGAACGAAAGCTTTTCCGGTCTCTACGACACAAAATCCACCTTGGATGCAGCGGCTTTGGAATATTCCGGCGTCACCTCGGCGGAGGATCTGGACCAGGTGCTTTCCGAAATGGGCATTTCCTATACCCGGGTCGCATCAGATACCGTAGGCGTGGTTTCTTACACAGTGGATGGCCATGAGAACCTGAAGGCGGAGGATGTAAACACATCGCTCTTTGATGAAGGTGACGAGCAGAAGCACGCCGTAAGAAGCGGCGAGCTGGTTGAGGCCGGACAACCTGTCTGTAAGCTGGTAACAAACTCCTTTTGGTCCATCGTATTTCCTTTAACAGACGAGGAGAAGGTCCGCTATCAGGATGTAAAATCCGTAACGGTTCATTTTAATGAACTGGATCTGGATACGACCGCGGCGCTGTCCATGTTTATCGGTTCCGACGGCGTGAGCTATGGTGAACTCACCATGAATGAGCTGATGGAGGATTTCATCAGTGAGCGTTACATTGAATTCGAGCTGCAAAAGGACGAAGAGTCAGGCCTGAAGATTCCTCTGACCGCTGTAACCGAAAAGGAATTCTTTGTGGTGCCCAAGAGCTTCCTTGTACAGCAGGCGGACGGACGCACCGGTTTCCTGCGGCGGGAGGCAGACGGCAGTCAGAACTTTGTCGAAGCCGAGATTTATCGTGTTGACGAGCAATATTGCTACCTCAGCATCCCGAAGGATGCTTCCACAGATCAGATTACGACAAATGATCTCCTGGTAAAGGAGGGCAGTGATCAGACCTACAGTGTGGGCGCCACCAAAACCATTCAGGGTGTCTATAATATCAATAAGGGCTATGCTGTATTCCGGCAGATTGTTCCGGTGGAATCTACAAATGAGTATCTGATTGTGGAGGAGAATACCGATTACGGCATTTCTGTATATGACCATATTGTACTGGATGCTTCGCTTGTCACGGAAGGACAGATTGTATATCAGTAGTACATTTTCAAAACCGAACGGGATTCAAGGTTGACAAGAACTCAAAATTGTTTACAATAGTTAAGGAAAAAAGAAGAAAACGAACTGGAGATTAAAAATGAGTTTTATTACGAATATTATGAAAAGCCTGAGATTGAATCAGGAGGATGATTACGATCTCGATGACGATTATGAGTTCGATGATGAATACAATGACGAGGAGCCTCAACAGCGTCCTAGCCTTTTTTCAAAGAAGCCGGTTGCTGTCAATGAAGAAGCAGATGACTATGAAGAGGATGAGCAGCCGAGACCGAGACTTTTCAGCAGCAAGGCTAAGTCAACCGTGCCTTCTGTGAAGAAGCCCAGTGTAGAGGTTACCATGATCAAGCCCAGCAACATGGATGATTCCAGAGTGATCTGTGACTATCTTCTTGATGGCAAGGCTGTTGTTCTCAATATGGAGGGCCTGCATATGGAAGTGGCCCAGCGTATCATTGATTTCACCTCCGGTTCCGTGTATTCTATCGGCGGCGATCTTCAGAAGATCTCCAGCTATATTTTCATAGCATCACCTGATAATGTAGAGCTGTCCGGCGATTTTCAGAATATGCTTTCTGGCGCTGCAGATCTTAATGTGAGCGGCATGAGCTTCAGAATGTAAATTATGGCTAAGAAGGGGGCATATCCGTTATGGGTATGTCCCTATTCGATTTATAAAGAGGAATTTTTATGTCCCATAAACTGGATGTTAGCTTTAACGGTGCCTTTTCCTATCATATCTTCATAGAGAGAGATTTCTCTCATTTGGCAGAAACAGTCACGGCTCTTGGCACAGAGGGGCGCAGAGCCCTGATCATCACCGATGATAATGTTGCACCTCTCTATCTGTCTGCAGTGAAAAATGAATTGTCCCGCTGCTTTGAAACATTGGACTTCCTGATCCTGAAGGCGGGAGAGCAGTACAAAAATACCGACAGCATTGCAGAGATTTATGAGCGGGCCATTCAGGACAATTTTGACCGAAATGATTTTCTGATTGCCCTTGGCGGCGGTGTGATCGGCGATATGACAGGCTTTGCTGCCGCAACCTACATGCGTGGTATCCGTTTTATTCAGATTCCCACCACACTGCTGTCTCAAGTGGATTCCTCCATCGGCGGCAAAACCGGCGTGGATTTCCGGCAGTACAAAAACATGGTCGGCGCATTTCATATGCCGGCTCTGGTGTATTCCAATATTTCTGTACTCAGCACGCTGGATAAAATCCAGTATGCCTCCGGTATGGGCGAAGTGATCAAGCATGGCATGATCCGCGACAAAGCTTACTATGATTATCTGCTTTCTCAAAAAACGGCGCTGCAGCAGCGGGATCCCGATGTACTGGAGGAAACCGTTTATCGTTCCAATCTCATAAAGAGGGCTGTGGTGGAAGAGGATCCGAAGGAAAAGGGCGTGCGGCAGCTCCTGAATTTCGGACACACCCTTGGTCATGCCATTGAAAAGTGCTCACAGTTTGCGCTGAGTCACGGTCAGTGCGTGGCTCTCGGCTGTCTGGCTGCTATGCATATTTCCGGCACTGTTTCGGATGCAGAGCTGCAGGAATGCCGTGCTCTGATGGAAAGCGTTGGACTGGATACGATGCTTACTCTGTCACTGGACCCGGAAGAGGTTCTGCAGGCCACAAGAAAAGACAAAAAAATGGATCACGGCCAGGTGCGGTTTATTCTTTTGCACACCTTAGGCGATGCCTACATTGACCGCAACGTGACGGACGCCCGGATGCGTGAAGGCCTGAGCTTCATTATGAGAAAGGAAATGCATGGTTAAACTGAATTTGGGCAGAATGCTCGGCTTTCTCATTACGGGACTGCTGCTGATCATTCCGGATCAGCTCACGAAAATGCTGGCGGTGAGCAGACTGCAGGGGCAGGACGCCATTCCTATTATTCCCAAGGTTCTGGAGCTTCTCTACGTCGAGAATCGAGG
The DNA here is from genome assembly GCA_964548305.1 of uncultured Lachnospiraceae bacterium. Lineage (GTDB taxonomy): Bacteria > Bacillota > Clostridia > Lachnospirales > Lachnospiraceae > Oribacterium. The sequence goes on along the minus strand of CAZJQX010000024.1, from coordinate 5,817 downwards.
CGCTGCATTCGGCATTCTGAACGGAAAGCAGTGGGTTTTCTACATTATCACCATAGTGGTAATGCTGGGAATTCTGCTGTTTGTCGGCATGCTGCCGCGGGAGAAGAAATATCTTCCCGCCGGTCTTGACTGCCTTTTGATTTTCGGCGGTGCCATCGGTAACTTCATTGACCGGGTACGGCAGGCCTATGTGGTGGATTTTATTTACTTTATGCCCATTGATTTTCCGGTATTTAATGTGGCGGATATCTTCGTTACCTGCGGCTGTCTGTTTATGGTTGTCCTCTTTCTTTTTTACTATAAGGACGAGGATTTTGCGTTTATGAAGGAGAATAGCCCTTGGCAGAAGAAATCTTAATTGATGAGGCCCTTGCCGGAAAACGACTGGATCAGGCACTGACGCTGCTGCCGGCTTATTCTCTGAGCAGAAGCTATGCCGCTAAGCTGATTGATGAAGGAAATGTTCTTCTGAATCAGGAAAAAGCGAAAGCCAGTGTAAAGCTGAAGATCGGTGACAGACTGGCGCTTACGATGCCTGAGCCGGAAACCCTGGATGTAGTGCCCGAAGACATTTCCCTGGATATTGTATACGAGGACAAGGATCTTCTGATTGTAAACAAGCCGAAGGGCATGGTGGTGCACCCGGCCAACGGGCATCAGAGCGGAACATTGGTAAATGCCGTCATGCACCATTGCGGTGCGGATCTTTCCTCTATCAACGGTGTACAGCGCCCCGGCATTGTCCATCGTATCGATATGAATACCACAGGTCTTCTGGTGATCTGCAAGAACGACAAGACCCACAAGTCTCTGGCAGAACAGCTGAAGGTGCATTCCATCACAAGAAAATACGTCGCTATTGTCTGCGGCAATATAAAAGAAGAAAACGGCATTGTAGATGCGCCCATCGGCCGCAGCAAAAAGGATAGAAAGAAACAGGCCATCGACCACTGGAACGGTCGTGAGGCCGTCACACATTATCAGGTCCTGGAGCGCTTCGGAGACTATACTCTGGTGGAATGTCAGCTGGAAACCGGTCGGACGCATCAGATCCGTGTGCATATGGCAAGCATCGGACATCCGGTTCTTGGCGATGACGTCTACGGGCCCCGGAGCTGTCCCTTCAAACTGGAGGGCCAGACCCTGCATGCCAAGGTACTGGGCTTCGTGCATCCCGGCACAGGTAAATATGTAGAATTTGATTCTCCCTATCCGGAATATTTTGAAAAGCTGCTGAAGCATCTGCGCAGTACCAAACGATAAAATACATCAACCGAACACGCATAACAGGAGCAGGAACCACGTAAATGGTAAATTTAAGACAGAATTATAATTTTTCAAAAAAACAGAAGACAGCACTGTGTCTTATGGTACTGACAGGACTCGGTGTCAGCATTCTGGCAAATACATTTTACCAGGCCTCTGCCCCTGTACCGACAGCCACAGCTTCCGACATCAGCAGTCCCTCTACAGTCCCCGAACCTGCAGGGCCTTCTTTTTCGGGAATTCATTCCTCCCTGGCGGAAATTGATGATAACGAAAGCGAAGACAGCTTTCAGCCGGCGGCCGACAAGCTGAATCTGATCTATTTTTACGGTGCAGATGAGGATACCTCGGATGTGCTGAATTCCTATGCCGGCAAAATCTATCAGAAGCTGATGAGTCAGGATTCGCAGTATATTGCCGGCATCTATGATTTGGCCGGTGTGAGCCCGAAGGAAATGTGCAGCCGTCTGGGCGTCGCTTCCAGCCGTGTGCTGGGCAAATACAATCCCAACGCGTCTTCTCAGGATGCATCGGATTCCTCCACCTGGTATGTGCCGAATTTCAAAAACGTTAACTTCAGCTTTTATAATGCGGACGGACAGCGGATCAGTGAATATTCCAATGTGAAGGACATCATGGCGATGGCTTCCGTTTACTGTTATTACCATAACTATCTTGATTACGAAACCTACGAAAAGATATGTCTTGAGCTGTATCAGAAATCCCGCTCCTATAAGGTGAGTATCGGCAATGTTTACTATGACAACGGCTGTATTCATAAATCTGCCAAGGAGGAGGAAGAAGACGAAGCCGCCTATGAGGAGCAGCAGTCCCTGTCCGAAAATCAGGAGCTGACGCTCAGCGACGGCAATACGGAAATCAATCTGGCGGAAGCGCAGATTGTCGAAAACCAGAGCGGTGAATATACCGTAAAAGACAGCAGCGGAAATGAACTGCGTGTCACCACCATTGACGGAAAGCAGTATGTGATCAGCTATGCCGAAGGAGACAGCCAGGGACGGCGCTCTGTGCGTTTTACCCCCATTGAGGAATATGCGGGCGGTGCCCTGTCCTCCTCCGGTACAGAAAGTGAAAGCAGTGAGGCGGAGACAGCGGAAAACCAGGATTACGGCACGGAAATTCCGCTGAGCGGCACTACGGCTGCGGTCGAGAGTTCCGCCGCAGAGAGCAGTGAAGCAGAAAGCACGGCTACGGCAGAGACCACAAGCCCTGTTGAAACGACGGCTCCATCTACACAGGCCCAGAGCAGCGACAGCAGTGAAGATATGCTGGTGTTTACGCAGACGGCTTATCGCGGCAGCGGCAGAGGCAGTGCTGTCACTGCGTTGGCCTCTAATGCCCGAGGCAGTGTGAAAAACATGGACAGCAGCAACTTTGTGGTTTACGATGAGGATGACGTACAGAGTGAAAGTACGAAGGCTGCGGATGCCGGCAACGCTGACAGTGCATCCGGAGAGCAGAAGGTCACTCAGCAGAGCGGAGAGAAAAGCAGCTCCGGATCCGATGATCCCAGCAGAAAAAATTATTGTCCGGGGCATGTGGATCTGAACATTTCTGTCACCATTTACGGCTTTGAGGACAACAACGGTCTGCGCTCGCTCTCTATTTCCGCAGACGATGCATTGGAGGTCGAGGATGCAGCGTCCGACAATCCACTCTGGCAGGGATGGACAGAGGAAAATATCAACAGCGTCAATACACTGATTGCGCAGGACTGGTTCAAAACCTATGGGCTCAGCATTTCCACACTTGATCCGAAGGCACCGCTGACCGAGGAGGAAATTTCTTCTTATCTGGATAAGCTGCCTGCAGATATCAGTGAGGAGCGAAAGACGCTGGTGCGTTATGCGCTTTCTTCGGTAGGAAAGATTCCCTACTACTACGGCGGTAAGGCGTCCTGCAGAGGCTTTGAAGGAAACGGATTCGGTCTGGTGACCGGAGAGGCAGATTACAAGGGCCGCATTCTGCGCGGACTGGACTGCTCCGGTTGGATTCAGTGGGTGTACTGGTCTGCACTCGGTGACAATCTGAACGGCGCAGCCAGCACCAGCAATCTGATCGGCTGCGGTGAGAAGATCCGCCGTGCAGATCTGAAGCCCGGAGATATCGTGGTGCGGCCGGGAACAGACAGCCATGTGGTGATGTTCCTTTGCTGGGCAGACAACGGAAATATGATTGCCATCCACGAGAATTCTTCGGCCAACAATGTCTCTGTCAACGAGGTGACCGCTAATTATCCGTATTACAGAAGGCTCATCCAATAGTCGGAAATCAGATCACTATAAACTGTGAGATACGCTTATGAAGGACAAACAGAAAATACTCATTGCGGATGATTCAGCCATGAACCGCAGTCTGCTGCGGGAAATGCTGGGGAAAGAATACGATATCCTGGAGGTGTCCAACGGGCAGGAAGCCCTGCAGCTGCTTCAGGAGAACCCTTTTATTGACCTTCTGCTGCTGGATGTGGTTATGCCGGAAATGGACGGCTTTCAGGTATTGGAGGTCATGAAGCAGAAGCACTGGGTTGAGGAAATTCCGGTGATCATGATATCCGCGGAAAAGCCTTCTGTCTATGCAGAACGCGCCTATGACCTGGGCGCTGTGGACTTTATCCAGCGTCCCTTCGATACTCTGCTGGTGCGTCATCAGGTTGTAAATACTCTGATGCTCTATGCCAAGCAGAAGCGCCTCTCACAGATGGTTTCCGAGCAGGTCTATGAAAATGAGAAAAATGCGAACATGATGGTGAGCATTCTCAGTCATATTGTGGAATTCCGAAACGGCGAAAGCGGCTTGCATGTTTTGCACATTCAGAAGGCTACCTCACTGCTGCTGGAAGCCCTTCTGCACCGCACAAATCAGTATTCTCTGTCCACCGCCGACATTTCCATGATCAGCACGGCATCGGCTCTTCACGATATCGGAAAGATCAACATTCCCGAAGCAATACTGAATAAGCCGGGGAGGCTGACTGCTGAGGAATATGAGATCATGAAGCAGCATTCCATGATCGGTGCCAGAATCCTGGATGCACTGCCGAAGCAGCAAAGAGATGAGCCGCTGCTGCAGTATGCCTATGAAATCTGTCGCTGGCATCACGAGCGCTTTGACGGCAGAGGATATCCCGACGGCTTAAAGGGCGACCGGATTCCGATTTCCGCCCAGGTGGTGGCACTGGCGGATGTTTATGATGCCCTGACCTCTGTGCGCTGCTATAAAGCGGCCTATTCTCACGAGGATGCCATACGGATGATTCTGGATGGAGAGTGCGGACAATTCAATCCTCTGCTGCTGGAATGTCTCATTGACATTCACGAGAGCCTCCATCAGGAGCTGCAGCAAAGTCTGCCAAGTCAGCGTTATCTTTCCGAGGCACAGCGTGTTTCCCGGGAAGTCATCGAGAAGAAAAGTCTGACCAGTCAGAACCGTATGCAGGATCTTCTGCACCTGAAGGATGAAACACTGGCCTTTATGCAGGAGGAAAATGAAGACATCATTCTGGCGTACGATGTCCGGTTCCGGATAATCCGGATATCCGGCAAAGAGGCTTATATGCTGGCGCCCAAGAGCACCCTGCAGCTGCCGGAGGACAAATCTCTTCTGGCACTTGATGCTTCCGAGCTGGAACGGCTGGACAGCGTAATTCGCGAAATCAATCATGAGCATACCACAGCGGAGCTTCTGCTTCCGGTGCATACGGAGAGAGATCTCCGATGGTATCAGGTCAGGCTGAAGAGCATCTGGTCCCTGCAGAATCCGTCTGAATGCCTCAGTGTTCTTCTGTATTTCCGCTCTGTGCAGAGTAAAATGCTGGCGGACCCGGGAAATGGAGTCAATATCTCCACCGGTATAGGCCTTCTGCATGTCATGCAGGATCTCCGCAGTATTTTTGACGTTGTGCGTATTGTGGATGTGGAGAACACGGAAATCCTGGAGTTGGATGCGGATGGAAAGGTCAGCAGCACAAAGCATGCCTGCTATCAGGTCTGGAGCAAGGAGCATCGCTGCGAAAACTGCATTTCTGCAAAGGCCTTTATGGAAAAAACACAGCATACCAAGCTGGAGTTTACAGCGGATCACAGAGCCTTCCAGGTGATTTCTAAATATATCGAGCTGGAGGGCCGAGGCGTTGTGCTGGAGCTTGTGGTTGAGCTGAACGATGAGATTTTGCTGGGTACCTGGAGCCGTGATGTTCTCTATGACCGCATTTCCGACTATACCCGGGGTCTTTATCGGGACAGTCTGACCAATGTCTTTAACCGCCGCTATCTGACGGAGCAGTTGTCCGGACTTCGCAAAAGAGCCGGCATAGCCATGGTAGACATCGACAATTTCAAGCAGCTGAACGATCGCTTCGGCCATATAGCTGGAGATCAGGCCCTGAAGCTGGTTGCCGATGCCATCAGCAGCTGTCTCACAAAACAGGATTCTCTGATCCGCTACGGCGGTGATGAATTTCTCCTCATTGCCGGAGATGCCGATCCGGAAAGCTTTCAGCAGAGGCTGGAGCGAATACGGCAGGAGGTG
>CAZJQX010000023.1:0-26791 GCA_964548305.1 uncultured Lachnospiraceae bacterium | reverse complement strand
TCAAGCGATTTTTCAATTTTTTATCGCCGCTCGTGTCTCACTTGCGGCGACTTGACGTACTATACAGGATAGCAGCAAATGTGTCAATACTTTTTCGAAAAAATTTTATTTTTCCTAACCCCCGCTTATTGACAGCATTCCGGCAAGTGCTACGATGGAAACAGTTATAATGGATCCTAAGTGAGGTATGCCTATGTACTTTATCGGTATTGATTTGGGGACCTCTGCTCTGAAGCTTCTATTAATGGAAGAAAGCGGCAGAATTGAGAACGTGGTCTCCGAGATTTATCCCGTCTCCTTCCCGCAGCCGGGCTGGTCCGAACAGCGTCCGGAGGACTGGCTCGCCGCTCTTCACCGCGGCATCCCCCGGCTCTGCGAGGGCATTCCGAAGGAAGAGATCAAGGGACTTAGCTTCGGCGGTCAGATGCACGGCCTGGTGATTCTGGATGATGCGGATCGCGTGATTCGCCCCGCCATTCTCTGGAACGACGGACGCACGCAGGCAGAAACCGACTACCTGAACGAAGTAGTCGGCAGGGACAAGCTCTCCGCCTGCACCGCCAACATTGCCTTCGCAGGCTTCACCGCTCCCAAGCTCCTCTGGCTGCAGAAGCATGAGCCGGAAAACTTCCGTCGCATCCGAAAAATCATGCTGCCGAAGGACTATCTCTGCTACATGCTGAGTGGCGCCTTCTCCACAGATTTCTCCGATGCCTCCGGCATGTTGCTTCTGGACGTCAGAAACCGCCGATGGTCCGAGGAGATGCTTTCCGTCTGCGGTATTACGAGGGAAATGCTGCCGGCACTGCATGAAAGCTATGAGGCCGTGGGCACCTTGCGCCCGGAAATTGCGGAAGCGCTGGGACTTTCGCCGCAGACCATCATCGCAGCCGGCGCCGGCGACAATGCCGCCGCAGCGGTGGGCACCGGCACCGTAGGAGCCGGGCACTGCAACATTTCCCTGGGCACCTCCGGCACCATCTTCATTTCCGCAAGGGATTTTACGGTAGATCGGCAGAATGCGCTGCATGCCTTCTGTCACGCCGACGGACACTATCATCTCATGGGCTGTATTCTGAGCGCGGCCTCCTGCAACAAATGGTGGATGGAGGAAATTCTCCGGACGCAGGACTTCTCCGCAGAGCAGGCCGACATTAGCCCGGAAAAGCTGGGGCGGAATTCCGTTTTCTTCCTTCCCTATCTTATGGGAGAGCGCTCTCCGCTGAATGATCCCGCAGCCCGCGGCGCTTTTCTCGGCATGCGGATGGATACGAGCCGCACAGAGCTCACGCAGGCTGTGCTGGAGGGCGTGGCCTTTGCACTCCGGGACTGCTGTGAAATCGCCAGAGCCCAGGGCATCGACCTACGGGAAACCACGATCTGCGGCGGCGGTGCCAAAAGTCCTCTCTGGCGAAAAATCATCGCCAATGTGCTGAACCTGCGGGTACATGTGCCGGCCTGTGAGGAGGGTCCCGGTATGGGCGCTGCCATGCTGGCCATGGTGGCCTGCGGCATTTATCCTAGCACGGAGGCCGCAGCGGAGGCCATTGTGAAGATCAAATCCACCGAAGAACCGGATCCGGATCTGACAGCCCGCTACAACGAGCGTTATCAGCTTTTCCGGAAGCTCTATCCTGCCCTAAAGGAAATTTTCAGGGAAATGTAGGCGCTGTCTATAAAACGAACCGGAGCGCAGGGAAAACACAGCCTTGCGCTTTATATAGAAGTAAATGTTTATTTTCAGGAGGAAAAACAAGATGCTGAATGTGAGTCAGGTAAAAATCGGAATTGTTGCGGTGAGCCGCGACTGCTTCCCGGCCTCATTGGCCGTTAACCGCAGAAAGGCCCTGGCAGAGGCCTATATCCGGAAATACGGCGCCGAAGACATTTACGAATGCCCGGTTACGATCATCGAATCCGAGATTGATATGGTGAACGCGCTGAATGATATCAAGGCCAACGGCTGCAATGCCCTCTGTGTCTATCTCGGCAACTTCGGACCGGAGATTTCCGAGACCCTGCTGGCCAAGCACTTTGACGGCCCGAAGATGTTCTGTGCGGCGGCAGAAGAATCCGAGAAGGACCTCATCGACGGCCGCGGCGACGCTTACTGCGGCATGCTGAACGCAAGCTATAATCTGGCGCTCCGCAACACCAAGGCCTATATCCCGGACTATCCCGTGGGAGATGCCGAGGACTGCGCGGATATGATTCATGAGTTCGTGCCCGTTGCCAGAACGGTCATCAGCCTCTCCGAGCTTAAGCTCATCAGCTTTGGCCCCCGTCCCTCCAATTTCTTCGCCTGCAACGCGCCCATCAAGCAGCTTTACAACCTGGGCGTGGAAATCGAAGAAAATTCCGAGCTGGATCTTTTCGAGAGCTATCAGAAGCACGACGGCGACAAGCGTATCGAAGCCGTGGCCGCAGAAATGGCCGCAGAGCTCGGTGCCGGTGTGGGCAAAAACAGCGCCATGCTGCCGAAGCTGGCGCAGTACGAAATCACGCTGTTGGATTGGATTGAGGCACACAAGGGATACCGGAAAAATGTTGCCATCGCCGGAAAATGCTGGCCTGCCTTCCAGACACAGTTCCACTTTGTGCCCTGCTATGTAAATTCCCGCCTCACCGGCCGCGGTATTCCGGTTTCCTGCGAGGTGGATATCTACGGCGCTCTGTCAGAGTACATCGGCACCTGCATTTCCCAGGATGCGGTAACCCTGCTGGACATCAACAATTCCGTGCCGAAGGACATGTATCGCGAAAGCATCGAAGGCAAGTTCAATTACAAGCTCACAGACACCTTCATGGGCTTCCACTGCGGCAACACCTGCTCCTCCAAGCTGGTATCCCCGCACCTCGATTTCCAGCGGATCATGGCCCGAAATCTGCCGCGGGAATTCACCGACGGCACCATTGAAGGCGATATCAAGCCGGGCGACATTACCTTCTATCGTCTCCAGTCCACCTCCGATAACCTGCTCCGGGCTTATGTGGCCGAGGGAGAGGTCCTGCCGGTACCCAGCCGCAGCTTCGGCTCCATCGGTGTCTTCGCCATTCCGGAGATGGGGCGCTTCTATCGCCATGTGCTGATTGAGAAGAACTTCCCGCACCACGGCGCTGTCATGTTCGGTCACTACGGTGAAACACTCTACCGCGTTCTGCAATATCTCGGTCTTTCCAACGACGAGATTGGCTTCAACCGCGCCGCCGGAGACCGCTATCCCGGAGAGAACCCTTTCAAAATCTAACGGGCCGAGCGGAAGCTTCGCTTACGGGCGCCCGTTAGATGCCTTAGCGGCGAGCGTATAAGAGGCTTTGCGTACAGCAAAGCCTTCTGATTTAACGGGCTGAGAACAGTCAAAGGCCGCCGGTGCTTTGCACCGGCGGCCTCTTCTCTTGCGTCTAAAAATGATTACTACTGTCGTCGCCGCTTTACCCTGAAATACATCACGAGCAGCGCAGCACCGGTCAGGATCCAGGATATCGGATATACTGTCATCAGCATATCGTAGCTGGGAATCCAGCGGAATACCGTCACGATCCACAGAATACGGAACACCACCGTACCCAGAATGGTAATAACGGAAGGCATAACAGCGTGACCCAGACTCCGCAGCACGCCGGAAGGAACCTCAAAGAGACAGCAAAATCCCTCAATGGCCATAACATGATACATCCGCTTCACGGCGAAATCGATGGCCGTGGGATCCGTCGTATACAGCCCCGCAAAGGCATTGGCCCAAATGGTAAATGGAAGAGCCAGCAGCTGTGTAAACAGGAAAGCCTGCAGCATGGTGATCCGAAATACCCGCTTGCAGCGATCCTGCTGCCCTGCTCCCAGATTCTGACTGTAAAAGGTCACCGCCGCCTGGGCAAACGCCGCACAGACATCATAAGCAAAGTACTCATAATTCAGTCCCGCTGCAGCACCTGCAATGGCCTGCGCACCGAAGCTGTTGATACCAGTCTGCACAAAGATATTGGATACAGAGAACACAGAATCCTGAACGCCCGCCGGAATACCCACCTGCAAAACCCGCTTCAGATATTGAAAATGCATGCGAACATTGCAGAGTTGCAGCTTCAGCGGTCCCTCCTCATGCATCAGCGTCCGCAGCACCATAACGGCAGAAAACGCATTGGCAATGGAGGTTGCCAGTGCAACGCCGGCCACGCTGAGCCGCAGACCGATCACAAAGACCAGATTCAGCACCACATTCAAGAGCCCCGAGCACAGCATGTAAATAAGCGGTCGTTTTGTATCTCCGATAGAACGCAGAATCGCTGCTCCGAAATTATAGATCATGATAAAAGGAACGCCCAGCATATACAGACGGAAGTACAGCACCGCCATATCCAGTACCTCCGCCGGCGTACCAATGGCCTCGATCAGAGGCCGGGCAATCAGCAGTCCCGCAAGCATCAGAAGCAGACCGCCGGCAATTGCTGCCGCCACAATGGTATGAATGGCGGAGGATACCTCTTTCATTCTGCCGCTCCCCAGCATGGTGGCCACCACCACATTTGGCCCGATAGAAGCGCCGACAATAAAGTTCACAAAGACACCTACGTTGGCCACATTGGCTCCCACTGCAGCCAGCGCATCACCGCCGGCAAAACGGCCCACCACTGCCACATCCGCCGAATTAAACAGATGCTGCAGTATGCTTGTGGCCGCCAAGGGCAGTGCAAAGACAACCAGCTTCCAGAACAGGCCGCCATGCAGCATATCCATCTTATTGGGATTCGTTTCCATCACATTCTCTCCTGCTTCGTCATTATTCCGAAAAATTTTAGTCCCGTCATCCACTGCCGTCAATACATTTTAATTGGTTAAATCCATAAAAAGAGGGCAACCGTCACCGACTGTCCTCTTCCTTACTTCTTTATCCCTTATACCGTAAGAGCCGCATGGCATTCAAGATGCACAGCACTGCGACACCGACATCGGCGAATACCGCAGCCCACATGTTGGCGAGACCCACGGCACCGAGCACCAGAATGGCCGCCTTGATCACCAGGGCGAACACAATGTTCTCTGTGGCGATCCCCACCGTTTTCCGGGCGATACGAATGGTGGCGGGAATGCGGCGCAGATCATCGTCCATGATGACAATGTCGGCGGCCTCAATTGCCGCATCCGAACCCATGGAACCCATGGCAATTCCCACATCTGCACGGCTCAGCACCGGCGCATCGTTGATGCCGTCACCGACAAAGGCAAGCCGCGGCCGCTTCTTCTCATTGCCCTGTTTTTCCAGGTCGGAAAGCAGCTGTTCCACCTTATCCACCTTATCCTGAGGCAGAAGCTCCGCGTAGACCGTATCCAGCCCGAGCGTCTTTCCCACGGCCTCGCCCACGCTGCGGCGGTCGCCGGTGAGCATGACGATCTGCTTCACGCCCTCCTTCTTCATGGCAGCCACTGCCTCGGCCGCCTCCTTCTTCACCTGGTCCTTGATGAGAACAGCGCCCAGGAACCGGCCGTTCCGGGCCACATAACAAACCGTTGCCGCCGGATCCTCTGCTTTTTCAACATTAACGCCCTCAGCCGCCATCAGCTTCTCATTACCCACCAGCACGCGACTATCCTCAACAGTGGCAATCAAGCCCTGGCCGCTGACATTTTCCGTATCGGACACAAGCCGCGTATTCAGCTCTGCGCCGCCGGACAGCTCCCGATAGGCCTCCGCAATGGAACGGGCAATGGGATGGGTAGACAGGCCTTCCGCCAGTGCCGCGGTCCGCAAAAGCTCCTCCTGGCTAATGCCTTCTGCCGGCAATACCGAGGCGACCCGAAAGCTTCCGACAGTCAGCGTACCCGTTTTGTCGGAAAGCACCGTATTCAGCTGAGAAAGCAGCTCCAGATAGTTGGAGCCCTTCACCAGCACGCCGTTCTGACTGGCCGCACCAATGCCGCCAAAAAAGGACAGCGGGATGGAAATCACGAGCGCGCAGGGGCAGGAGATGACCAGGAAGGTGCAGGCACGATAAATCCAGGTCATGGGATGACCCAGGATCAGGGACGGCAGAACGGCCAACGCCACCGCACCGTATACCACAACAGGCGTGTACCAGCGGGCAAAGCGGGTAATGAAGTTCTCCGTCTGGGATTTCTTCTCGGAGGCATTCTCCACCAGCTCCAGGATGCGGGATACCGTAGAATCCTCAAAGGCCTTCTCCGCCCGCACCCGCAGCATGCCCTCGCCGTTGATACAGCCGGAAATCACCTGATCTCCGGTACGTACCGTTCTCGGAACGGATTCGCCGGTCAGCGCCGCTGTGTTCACCAGACTTTCGCCGCTCACCACACTGCCGTCCACGGGAATTTTTTCTCCCGGCTTGATCACCAGAATATCTCCGATCTCCACATCGTCCGGATCTATGGTCTCCACACTGCCGTCGGACTGCTCTACATTGGCATATTCCGGCACGATATCCATGAGCTTCGTGATGGACTGGCGTGAGCGCCCCACCGCATAGCTCTGGAACCACTCGCCCACCTGGTAAAACAGCATAACAGCGCAGGCCTCGGAATTCTCGCCGGTGGCAAAGGCCCCGACAGTCGCCACCAGCATCAGAAAGGATTCGTCGAAGGGCTGGCGGTTCTTGATGCCCAGCAAAGCCTTACGCACCACATTATGCCCGGCCATAAAATAGGGAACAAGGTAAACCACCAGACTCAGCAGCCGATTTTCAAAAACCACCGGCAGCGCTCCGCTTTTATCAAAAATCATGAAAATCGCAAAGATCGCGAGAGACGCCAGAATATGGCTCAGCTCCTTTTTCAATTTGTCGCTCATTTGTTTTCTCCTGAAAAACGGTAAATTTAATACAGCGAAAGACAGAATGCTCCCGCTGTATCGATTTTCTAAAGGCTGTCCGGTTTTTATCGCTCTACGGCAAAGTCCGGCTCAATCTTCTTTCCGGTCTCAATGGCCAATGCCAGAAGCTCCTCGAAGCGGTCATCTTCCGCCTCCAGCGTAAACTTCTGCATCATGAAATTCACCTTGGCATCCGTTACGCCGTCCAGCTTCTTGATGGCATCCTCCACCTTGGCCGCACATGCTGCACAATCGATATCACACTTGAATTTCTTCTTCATATTGGTCTCCTTTTCTAGAATCGTTTCTAAGTTCCGAATTCCGAATTCCGGATTCGTTTCGAACTTGAAGTTCTCAACGAACCTGCCTTTTTATTCTTCTATATGTTCCTTGCCCATCGCGATGATGGTTTTGACGTGATCATCTGCCAGTGCATAGATCATGGCCTTGCCGTCTCTTCTGACACTGATCAGCTTGGACACCCGGAGGATCTTCAGCTGGTGGGAAACGGCGGACTGATTCATGTCGAGATCTTCGCAGATTTCCGTCACGTTTTTTTCTCCGTCGAACAGATCATAGAGAATTTTAATTCTTGTGGAGTCGCCGAAGATTTTGAAAAGCTCTGCCAGATCACAAAGCTCGTCCTCGCTGACATTTGAAATGATGTGTTCGATTTTTTCGGCATCATACTGCCTTTCTTCCATCCGCACCTCCTTCATATTAAAGGACTGTTTAGCACCACATTTGTTGATTTTACGGGTTCTGCTAAACATCACTCATGTGAACATTCTATCATATGTTCATTATTAGTCAAGACATTCAATGAAATTTTGAATGAAACAACGAAATAAAAAAGGGCACACGGTCACGTGTGTCCTTCGGTCTTTTAAAATATCGGAGTGACTATTCTGCGTCGTTTTCGAAGCAATCCCTGCCGGATGTATCGCTGTGAAGCAGATTCGTCATGCTGCGGAGTCCCGTCACCACTGTTGATGTGTTGTGCAGAAGCGCAGAGCTTGCGGGCTGAATCAGGCCCAGCACGCCCATGGCGATCAGCAGGCCGTTGAAGGAAATGATAAAACGATAGTTGGAATGAATCCGCTTCATCATCGCCATGCTGAGCCGCCGCAGGGTCACCAGCTCTGCCAGATTTTCCGATGCGATGGTAATGTCGGCGACCTCCCGGGCGATGGCCGCGCCATCACTGATAGCGATGCCCGCATCTGCCTCCGAAAGGGCCGGCGTGTCATTGACGCCATCACCCACCATGATGACCTTTCTGCCGCGCAGATGCTCCTCACGGATGAAGCCGGCCTTATCCTCCGGCAGCACCTCCGCATGGAACTCGTCAATGTTCAGACTCCGCGCCACAGCCGCTGCCGTCTTGTGGCTGTCGCCGGTCATCATGCAGACCTTCGTGATGCCCAAGGCGTGAAGCTCATCAATGATGCCCTTTGCCTCTTCGCGAAGCGGGTCAAAGATGCAGAGCACAGCCTTCAGTCTGCCGTCAACGGCCATGTACAGCTGAGAATATTCTCCCGGCAGTGCCGCAAGCCTCTCCTGCTCCTCTTCGGAAAGCGCAGTTCCTTCGTCCTCGAACACGAAATGGTAGCTTCCGATGATGGCCTTCTTGCCGTCCACCAGGCTGGAAATACCATGCGCCACCACATACTGCACCTCAGAATGCATTTCCGCATGCTCGATGCCGCGCTTTGCTGCCTCATGGACGACCGCATTGGCGATGGAGTGAGGGAAATGCTCCTCCAGGCAGGCTGCCAGCTGCAGCGCCTGATCCTCGCTCACCCCGTCAAAGGTCTCGATCCGCACCACCTGCGGTGTCGCCCGCGTCAGTGTACCGGTCTTATCGAAGACAATGGTGTCCGCCTGGGCCAGTGCCTCCAGGAACTTGCCGCCCTTCACGGAAATGTCGGACTCTCCGGCCTCCCGGATGGCAGACAGTACCGTGAGCGGCATGGACAGCTTCAGAGCACAGGAGAAATCCACCATCAGGAAGGAAATCGCGCGGGTCACATTCCGGGTCAGCAGATAGGTCAGCGCCGTGCCCACCAGAGAATACGGCACCAGGCTGTCGGCCAGATGGAAGGCCTTCGACTCGGTGTTGGACTTCAGCTTCTCGGAATCCTCGATCATCCGCACGATCTGGTCGTACTTGCCGGTGCCTGCCGCCTTGCTGACAGTAACCACGCACTCGCCCTCTTCCACAACGGTGCCGGCATAAACATAGCCGCCCTCGGTCTTCACCACCGGCACGGATTCGCCGGTCATAGAGGCCTGGTTCACGCTCATTTCACCGGAAACCACCACACCATCCAGCGGGATAATGTTGGAGGTCCGCACCACAATGCGGTCTCCGGGCTGTACGGCACTCACATCAACGAGCACATCCTCGCCGTCGGTCTTGAGCCATACCTTGTCTACCTTCAGTGCCATCGAACGGGCCAGATCGCCCACAGACTTCTTATGCGTCCACTCCTCCAGAATTTCACCGATATCCAGCAGGAACATAACGGAGGAAGCTGTACCGAAGTCATTCCGCAGCATAGAGGCCAGAATTGCCGTCGCATCCAGCACCGGAACTTCAATTCGTCCGTGCAGAAGGCAGCCGATGCCGTGCAGGATGAAGCGCACGCTCTTCACCACCGTCCAGGCAATCTGCAGCAGTGCCGGGAAGAAAATCTGCCGGAAGCCTCTGCCCAGCACCGTCATGGCGAGCTTTTCCTGATACTCCCGGTTCAGCGCTCTGCCGGTCTGCTCCGGCACCAGTGCCAGAACCTCCTCTGCATCATAGGAAAATGCAGTCAGCGCCTCCAGAACCTTTTCCCGCGACGCCGAACCGCCCACATAGCGGATCACCGCATCACCGGTGCAGTCAAATACCTTCACATCCTTAACAAAGGACTTGCTCTTCAGGAAATACTCCAGCTGATCCGCCTGTCCCATAGACATACGGACATCCGCCATATGCACCCGCAGTCTTCGGGAGGATTCATGTCGAATCACATATCTCATATTCTTTGTTATCTCCTATACACGTATAAAAGGGGGAATGCCGAAGCACATCCCCCTCCATGCCCAAGCCGAAGCTTCTTACTGCGCGTCCTCTGCTGTCTTCTTCTCGTACTCAGCCACCAGCGCTCTGGCCTCTTCCAGCTTCTTCTGATCCGCTGCACGATAGCGCTTCTCATTAATGTCTACTGCATCCTCATAGATATCTGTGCAGTTCTCACGAATGGCTGTGCCGGTTGCCATCACGGCATCCTTACCACGGAGCACAGCTGCTGTGCACTCTGTGTAAACCTTCTTTGCATCCTGGCTCTTCAGAATGGAAACACCTGCTGTACCGAAAAGCAGACCGCCGACAAACATACACGCTTTCTTATAAGGGAACACTTTCTTACCTCCTAAGATATAATGATAAAAAGCCGCTGCCCACCGGCAGCCGCTGTGTTTCTGACTCCCTTAGTGTACATCATTTTCCGTTTAGCGCCAACAAAACCTTATTAGGGGAGGCTAAAACAGGATTACATCAGACTCTTAAAGAATGCGCACTCCTCATCATTGCAAATTTTTGCCATTGGCTCCTGCATGGTGCAGTGGAACACATGATACAGCGGCTTACTTTCACTTCCGTAGACACGAAGCACATGCGGCAGTCCCTGCGTTCTGTAGCTCTGCTCCAGAATCGGTGCCTGCTCCAGTAGAAAATCTCCATAGGCACTCATAATAAAAGCCGGTGGAAATTTCCCATTAATCAGTGAAGACACCTGAACCAAGGGCTTTTCCTCAGCGCTGTTCAAAAGATCCTCCATCAGATCTCTATTCTCCAGAGTCGCAGCATTCCCTTCCTCATCAAAAATACGATAGGCACCGCAGTTCATGCCGATTCCCTTTGGAAGATACTCTGCTTTTGCCGCAAACTGGAAGTGAGCCGCATACTGTTCATCCGTGCAAAGTGCACAGTACATGCCCAGGAGATTGCCGCCTGCCGAATCTCCGACTGCGAAAATATTCTCTGTGTCCAGTCCATATTGATTCGCATGCTCATGAATCCATGCCATCACAGAATTCGTGTCCTCCAGAGAAGCCGGATACTTATGCTCCGGGGCCAGACGGTAGGTATAATTCACAACAGCGAATCCACGCTCTGCGAGACTCATGCCGTAAAACTGGTATACCGCTTTTGTGCCGTACACCCATCCGCCGCCATGCACAATGACAATCACCGGCAGTTTTCCTGTAATTTGCTTCGGTCTGTAAACATCCAAAAGATTCCATACCGGATCATCTCCGTACTGAATATTATCCATTCTTTGAATGCTCTCCGGTGTTGTTAGCCCGGCATCTCTCTTCGCATCCCCCTCCGCAAATTCCTTTCTGATCTTTAATGCATATTCTGACATATTCTATCCTTTCTGCCGCCTTATTCGGCAGCTATAAAATCAATGCTGAATCCATTTTTTCAGAAAATCCGTTTCTTCCCTGCTGCAGTCTAAGCCTGCAGCTTCCTTTTGATTGATTTCAAAATTGTGATACAGCGGTTGCTCAGCCGTCCCATAGATATGATATTTATGGATAACGCCTGCGGCTTTGAGCGCCGCTTCCATAAAGGGGGCCTGCGGCTTCGCAAAATCTCCCTCCGCCGTAGCGATGAAGGTCGGCGGAAACTTTACATTCACATGTCCCGTCACCTGAATACGCTTCATTTCTTCCTCCGTTCCGCCCATCGGAAGAAGGTCCTGCATCAGCATCCGATCCCCTTCTTCACTGATGACTGGTGTTCGTCCAACATCATAGACGCCGCAGTTCATCAGCACCGCCCTGGGCAAAAAGCCCTCCGGCGTGACGAGCCCCCGGTCTCTTTCCGCATCGCCAGCACTCCATTCCCGAATCAGTTCCTCACTTATCTTCGACATGACACACTTCCTTCCGATACTCTCCAATTGTTTTCCCGGTTGCCTTTTTGAACACTTTGTAAAAATAGCTTATATTACTGTATCCGCTTTGCTCGGCAATCTGCTTAATCGATTGCTTCGAGTCCCGGCACAACTCAAGAACCTTTCGCATCCGCACTTCGGTAAGATATTCCACAAAGGTCTGCCCCGTCTGCTGCCGAAAAATATGGCTCAGATAACATGCATTAACCCCGGCACGCTGTGCACAATCCTCTAATGAAATATCTTCTGAAAAATGCTCACAAATGTAATTCTGTGCACTGACGACATAATCCATCTCTTCGGACGCGGTTCCCTCTGTCCTTTCCTTTTCAATCCTTGCAATACTCTCCTCATAAGATTTCTTCATATCCGAAAAGCTACTGTAGATACCACCTGCTCCGTGCAGAATGCAGCCGCCTTCCGCCTCTTCAAGTTTCGACAAAAGCAGGTCTTCAACACCCCAGCACCATTCGGAATCTGCTTCGGAAGCCTTTCCTTCAGGAAGAAACAGCATGACGACAATACTACTTTTGGTCACAGCATAAATGTACGGACAGATCGCCGAAAGCGTTCTTCCTATCACATCCCCCGGTTTCTCCAACGAAAATACGCCGTTGCTTCCATTGGGAAGATACGTCAGTATGCATCCCCGATAAAATCGAATATCATTCAGCGTAAGATACGTCTGAAAATTCTCTTCATCGCAGCGCGCCGAAAAAATGCTCATCAGGATTTCACTGCCCAGCATGGGATTGATCAACTTCAGCGCCGACTGCATTTCCATATCCTTCTTCAGGCGGGCACGTTCCTCTCTGACGCGTTCCGCTGCTTCAGAAATGGCATTCACCATCTCTCCGCGTTTTCCCGGCTTCAAAATATAACTGTCTGTTTTCAGATTCAGAGCACTCTTCACATACTCAAAATCACTGTATGCTGTATTCACAATAAAATGCGTACTCAGATCCTTCTTTTGCCGCAAAAGTGCAATCACCTCCAGTCCGGTAAGTCCGGGCATCCGCACGTCTACAATGGCAATATCTGGCTGCAGCCGTTCCAGCAGTTCCTTCAGTTCGATTCCGTTTTCTGCCAGGCCGCAAATTTCGATCTCCGGAAATTCACGCCGCACCAGCAGTTCTTCGCTTTTCAGTGAAAGCGGTTCATCGTCCGCAATAACTATTGTAAGCTTCATAGCTTCTCTACTCCTCTGTCAGCCTTTCGGTGCATGGCAAAGAAAAGCCTATGCTGAGTCCCGGTTCCAACGGCCTGATTTCCAGCGGTATCCTCTGTTTATAAAAGATACACAATCTGCTGTATATATTTTTCAAGCCAATGTGATTACCGCCGGTCTCATCCGCCAGCATACTGCTTCTAAGCTTTCCACATTGTTCTTTCGTCATGCCAATGCCGTTATCCTGAACAGAAATCAGAATTTCCCGGTCCTGCCGTTCAACCTTGATCTGCACAGATCCGCCGCTTGTCATCATACCGATGCCGTGCTGTATAGAATTTTCTACCAAGGGTTGCAATACCATACAGGGCATTTCCTGCCGAAAGCAATTCTCTGCCGCATCCACTGAAAACATAAAACGTTTTCCATAGCGCGTTCTCTGGATTTCCAGATAGTCCTCCAGATTCGTCAGTTCTTGCTTCAATGTCACGGTCTTCGAAATATTGTCCAGATTATAGCGAAGAAAAGCCGCTGTCGTTTCCATCAGCTCCGATGCCTTATCCGCGCCTTCAATCTGCGCCTGCGCGGATATCATATTCAAAGTATTGAAAAGGAAATGCGGATTGATTCTGGACTGTAGAAAATCCAGATGATTCTTCTGCAGTGATGCGTAAATCTGTAGATTCTCATTCTCCGCTCTCTGCAGCTTTTCACGGATGGTTGCCGTTTCCGCAAGCTCCCAAATCTGCCGCTGTATGATGCACTGCATATCATTAAAGGATTCTGCAATTTTCTGAAATTCATCTCCGCTGCTGAGCTCAATCGGTTCTGCCGTTTCTATGCTTTTCCGCGTTCTGTCCACGCCCTGCAGCAAGGATGCCACAGACTTTGATATATCCCCCAAGATATGGAATAAATATAGCGCCGTCAGTCCGCAGATAATCCATATAAACGCAATCAGAAAAACCTCTAGATTTCCCCACAATGTCTGCAGTGACGCCTCCATATCCTGCAGGATACGAAGTCGCGCAGAATAAGCGTCCTGAAATCGATTGTTGACATAGTCATAATTCTCTTGGAGTGCAGCATAGCTGTTTTGAAAAACAGCATCTGACGAGTTGCCACGTCTATAATAAATGTAGCTCCTCAACAGGCTCATAATCTCATCACAGCTTTCTTCATAACTTTCAATTGTACATTTCAGGTCCTCTGTCTCCCGCACATAGCGCGTCTTCTGGGTTTCCTGCAGTGCTTCCAGTTTTTTATCAACCTGTGTCTTCGCGGAATCATACTGTGCCAGACCATCCTTCAACAGAAACGAATAGGTCATGTTGACAATGCTGTTCATTTTTTCCACAGAATTTTTCAAGTCATTGACCGTAATCAGATCCTGTGTTTCCCTTTGGTACTGCGAAGAGTGGTAGCCTGAAAACGCAAGAACCGTCAAAAGAAAAACAACCATTAAAACGCCGACCAATATATAGCCAATCCCAATTCTCCATGCAAGAGTCCTGTTTTTTACTAATTTCATTCGGCATTCTCCGGTGTCAGCCAGCTGACATTCGTATAGATTTTTTCTGCGCTGTAGCTCCCCTCATTCCGGAAGCGTACAATCTCCTCAATGACTTTTTTCCCGATACCCTCCATATCCTGCCGAATCAATCCATCGGCGGTGCCGTTCTCAAGGCAGGCAGCTACATCAAAGGCGTAAATGGTTTTATATGTCTCATCATGCGCCTTAAACATGCGTGCAAGACACATTGCTCCTGTGCCCTCCAAGCAGACCAGCGTGTCCTCCGAGGCCTTTTCATGATACAAACGCATAAATGTCATTGCATCGTAATGATCATAGACAATGCTTTCAATCTTCTTATCTTCGGCATCGCGAATGGCATCTGAAAAACCGCGCAGCCGCTCCTCCAGATTCTGATACTTCATTTCACCGGAGATCACACGAATGCCGGCTTCTCCTTCATGCTCCTCCAGCAGCTTCTCGCCCAGCAGATAGCCGGCTTCATAATTGTTGGTGCCGATATACAGATGCTCCGAGAAATCCTCCACATCCGTATCCATGAAAATCACCCGAATTCCCTGCTGCACAGCGTCCTTCAGCACCTGCAGATATTCCTCGTCATTATTTCCCTGCACAACGATAACATCCACTTTCGCAACCAACTGCTGCTTCAGCAGGTCTACCATCTGCGAAATATTGTAGTTCACCGCAGGGAACATGATCTTTACATCTATGCCACTGTCCTTCCCGACGCTGTCATAGGCTTCCGTCATTCCTTCCTTAATAATGTTCCAGTATCCATCATCGTCATGCGGAAAAATGACAGACACCCGAAGCTGATTCTGTGCCTCCTCCTTTTTCCCGCATGCGCTCAGCATGCCGACCAGAAGAATCACCAAAATCACTTTCCAAATGCCTGTCATTTTCATTTTCCTATTTCCTTATCAGCTCTTGCTCATATACTTTCTCATATCCAGGGCCACTGCTACGATAATTATAAGACCTTTCACAATGTACTGCCAATAAGAACTCAAGCCGATAAAGGTCAGGCCGTAGTTGATTACGGAGAAGATGATAACGCCGAGGAAGGCTCCCGGTACATTACCGATACCGCCGGTAAAGGATGCACCGCCGATGATACAGCTGGCAATAGCGTCCATCTCATAACCCTCTGCATACACAGCTGTCGCACTGCCGGTTCTCGCTGCCATCATACAGCCTGCAAATGCTGCCAGCGCACCGGAAAGCATATATACAAACATGTCAATGCGGAAGACATTAATTCCTGCTACCTTCGCAGCCTCTCTGTTGCCTCCGGTTGCATAAATGTTCTTGCCCAGTGTGGTTCTGTTTAAAAGGATGTAGATTAGTACCATAACCACAACAGCAACCAGCACCAGGTAGTTAATGCCCAGTATCTTTCCTGTTCCGAATGCTGTAAAGGAATCCTTGAAGCCTGCCAGCGGCTGAGAATTATTGGGCGCCTTCTTCAGAAGCAGAAGGTTAGCGCCGTAAATGATCAGCTGAAGTCCTACGCCAGCCAGGAAAGACGGTACATTCAGCTTGGAAATAATGAGCCCTGTAACCGCACCGCAAAGAAGTCCAAGCACAATCGACGCTACAATCGGCACAAACAGAGGAAGCTCCGGGAAGCTCTGCCAGAACTTCAGATAATAGTCCGATGTCTGCGCCAGTGTTCCGGCCATAACCGCACCGAGACCGGCCAGACGACCGACGGTCATATCCATACCGCCAGCAACAATGACCACCAGCATGCCCATGGCCAGCAGAATCTTCGGTGCAGACTGTATCAGCACATCACTCAGCACTCTCCCGGAAAGGAAAGACGGAGAAATGCACGCAATAACGATAATCATTATCAACAAACATACATACAGAATGTTATCTATCAGAATCTTTGAAATGCTTTTCCCTTTCATGCTCTCTTCTCCTCTGCATTGCGATACGTACTTGCCATCAACATAATTTTTTCATCCGAAACTTCATCTCTGCTGAGCTCACCTGACTTATGTCCCTCACACATAACCATGATGCGGTCCGACATTCCCATCAGCTCCGGCATCTCCGAACTGATCATAATGACGCATTTTCCTTCCTTGGCCAGCTCCTCCATCAACTCGTAAATCTCATACTTGGCACCGATATCAATGCCTCGTGTCGGCTCATCCAGAATAAGAATATCCGGTTCCGTCAGAAGCCATCTGCCAAGCAATACCTTCTGCTGGTTTCCGCCGGACAAGGTCTGTATCCTTGTCTTCAATGTCGGCGTTTTTACGGACAGTTTATCCACGTACTTCTGTGCCGCCTCATTTCGCTTCTTATAATCTACAAATCCGATGGAATTGGTGTAGTCCTTTTTTTTCATATTCTGCTGGACAACCATAGTATTGTCGGTGATGGATAAGCATCCCAAAATACCCGTTTTCCTTCTGTCCTCTGTCAGGAATGCCATCTTATTCTTTACCGCATCCTTCGGTTCGCGAATATTAACTGTCTTTCCGTCTATGCTGATGGTTCCCGATGCCAGACCGTGCAGTCCGAACAGGGCTTCCATCAGCTCACTGCGCTGTGAACCGACCAGACCTCCAATTCCGAAAATCTCCCCGCGCTTCACCTCGAAGCTAACATCCTTGAAAGAATGCGGGTCTGAGCTTGTGAAATTCTCCACCTTCAGGAAGGTATCCCCCGGTGTATGGATACGAGGCGGGAAGCGGTTGCTCATCTCTCTTCCGACCATCTTATTGACGATCGTATCCGTTGTCATCTCTGCCGCCGGCCAGCATCCCACCAGCTGTCCGTCTCTCATAACGGTGATATCATCTGAAATTTGTAAAATCTCATCAATTTTGTGGGAAATATAGATGATCGCCACATTTGCCGCCTTCAGCTGCGCAATGATGCGGAACAGAATTTCTGTTTCCGTTTCCGTCAGGGAAGAGGTCGGCTCATCCATGATAATAATTTTCGCTCCAAAGGAAACAGCCCTAGCTATTTCCAACAGCTGACAATAAGCAGTGGACAGCTCAGCAACCTTTGCCTTCGGATCGATGTCCAATCCCAGATGATCAAAAACCGCCTTGGTCTCACTGTACAGCTTCTTGTAGTCCACCCACTTCACACCGCATTTTTTCTTATAAGGTATTCGTCCTAGGAAAATGTTTTCACTGACCGTCTGGGGGCGAATCGGGTGGAGCTCCTGGTGAATCATGGAAATCCCCATATCCATTGCATTCCGCGGATTGGCAATGCTCACCTTTTCTCCGTTAATCCTTATTTCGCCTTCGTCCGGCTCGTAAATGCCATAAATGCATTTCATCAAGGTGGATTTTCCGGCACCATTCTCTCCCATCAATGCATGCACTGTGCCGGGCCGTACCTTCAGTGTGACATGATCCAGTGCTTTCACTCCCGGAAAGCTCTTAGAAATTCCATCCGCTTCCAGAATATATTCCTTTCCCATGCTTCCTCCATTCATGTTATACAAAGGCCGAGCCAAACAGCCCGGCCTTTCAGCAGATACGCGCAAGTTTTAATATGCCGTATCATTAATGTCGTAGCTTGCCTCGTCCAGATTGTCCTGTGTAATCGAAACGTAATCGATGATCACCTTATGTCCGTCCACATTCACGCCATCAATGCCGATGCTCTCTGTGGTAACATCCTCTCCCTTCTCCAGGAGATACATAAGCTTATAGATACTCTTAGCAAGCTTTACAGGATTGTTGAGGGAGGTCTCGAGCATTGTGCCCTTCTTGATGGCCTCGCATCCAGCAACGGTTGCATCAACGCCGACTACCGGGATATAGTTGCTGTCATCTGTCAGATAACCGTGTGCCTGCAGTGCAGCAATGGCACCGAGCGCCTCATCATCATTATCCGCAAGGATACAGTCAATGTCATCGCCGTAGCTTGCAAGAAGTGCCTCTACATTTTCCTGAGCCTTTGCTCTCTGGAAATCGCATATCACGCCGTTGATGGAATCACCGCCCTGTACGCCGGTTACATCATCACCGCCGATGTTGGTACCAAGCGTAAAGCCGGCATCCTCAATGGCTTTCAGGCTGTAGGAGGATCTGTTGATGGTATCTGAGAAGGTCGGCATGCCCTGAAGCAGGATGAAGTCAACCTTGCCGTTTCCGTTTCTATCCCAGTTATCATGACTGTTAAAGTAATCAGCAATGGCATTTCCCATGTTCTCGCCGGACTGAGTAGATGCAGAGGAAACGTACCAGAGATCTTCATAATTTGCGAAATCATCATCTGACGGGCTTTCTGTATTGGCAAAGATAGTAACAAGTCCCTGCTCCTTACACTGATCAACAATCTTGGAGGTTGCAGCAATGTTGGTGTTGTTCAGGACAAAGTACTTCGGCTTCTGCGTAAAGAAGTTGTTCATGTTGTTGTCCTGAATCGTTGTATCGTTCTGGCTGTCGGCATCGGTGAGGCTGATGGTGCCGTCTGCTACAGAGATATTGTTCAGACACTGTCTTGCATTGGAAATGAAGGTATCCGCAAAATTGTACCAAACTACACCAGCTGTTGCAGAACCAGATGAGCTTCCTGTAGCCCCTGCCTCACCGGCTGCCGCTGTTTCACCGCCCGCTGTCGCTGTTGTTTCTGCAGCCTTTGTTTCTGTTGATGTACTTCCCTGAGAACCCGAGCCGCACGCTGTCAGCGCTGCAGCTGCACCAAGGATTGCCGCCATTGCCAGATAATTCTTTTTCATCTCTTTCCTCCATTTGTGAATTACTCACATATATTTTGTTAATGCAATCATATCATTTGTGTATTATTTGTGAATTCAAGCATTTTGCGAAAGCCTCTGCAAATTTTTGCGATTGCCATTTTGCGCACATAAAAAGATTGCACTTTCTTGCGAATCGCAAAAAAGTGCAATCTTTACTCTCCTTAGTTATGATCCGGCAGCGAAAAGGCCGCGGTATATTTTTTGCCGTCCAGGCTGTGATTATAGGCTAGATACTCGTATTTCAGGATTTCCTCACCGTAGGGACAATCCTCGGTATCCGCCGTCTCCCAGGAATAGTAATTCCCTTCCGCATCAAAGCAACCCAAGGGTGATATCACCGGCACATCCTGCGAAAGCGACAGCAGGAAACGGTTGTAGGGCGTGAGCTCCAGCCCGGAAAGCTTCAATACATAGGAAGAAAGATAAAGCGCACTGAGCTTTCCCATGTCCTCTGATGGCTGAGTATAATTGGTCCAGATCATAAAGGGCGTCTGGTACCAGATGAGCCGATCCTCCGCCGGGAGCAGCGCATCCTCGCTGAGTCCGGCAATCTCATAATAGAAGTCATTCTCCACCGCCGGCTGATGGTCTCCGAACATGACAATCATGGTCGGCTGGTCACAGCTCTGAAAATAACTGATGAGCTGTTCAAAGGCCGCATCCGTCCGCTTCACCAGTGAGAGATACTGCTCCGCCTGCGGGTACTTTCCAGTCAGCTCTCCCGTCAGCTGCACCTCTTCAGGGAAATTCTCATACTTCGCCGCATAGCCCCCATGGTTCTGCATGGTGACATTGAAGAGAAACAGCTTGTCCTCCGGAGAATCCTTCTCTTCCACCTGCCTGATAAGCTCCGTGAAATCCGCCTGGTCACTGACGTAATTTCGAATCTGCTCCGCGCCGTCGTAATAATTAATGTCATAAAATTTGTCGAAGCCGAAATCCTCATAGACCGTCTTTCGATTCCAGTTCTCCGCGGGATAAGGATGCATGGCCACTGCCCGATAGCCCTGAGCCTTCAGTGTACTGACGAGAGACAGTGCGCCGGAACGGATGTTAAACTGATAAGCATTGGAATTCATGGGCAGAATCGCTGCGGAATCACCGGTCAGAAACTCCGCCTCCGTGTTGCAGGTCATGGAGCCGAACACCGGCACGCAAAGGCTGCCCCGCACCGTGTTCTCCGTCAGGCTTCTCCAGAATGGCATATAATCCACATTTGTGGTGAAGTCCCCCGCCACCTGCAGGTCGGAAAAGCTCTCATTCATGATGCAGATGATGTTTACCGGGGTAATGTCGGCGGTCTCCGCTGCCTGACTGTCCGCTTCTGTCTGCATCTCCTCTACAATCTCCGCAAGCTTCGCCTGACTGTAGCCCTCCGGCGCCTTTTCAATGACATATCGAAGAGACAGGGCCGTTGCCATCACATAGCCATAGCTTTCATAGCTGGATTCCACGTCCCAGGAATTGA
The DNA here is from genome assembly GCA_964548305.1 of uncultured Lachnospiraceae bacterium. GTDB lineage: Bacteria > Bacillota > Clostridia > Lachnospirales > Lachnospiraceae > Oribacterium. The sequence continues at coordinate 6,098 of CAZJQX010000023.1, read as the reverse complement.
TGTCGTAGCCCTCCCGCGGACGAACATTCTCATAGAAGTGACAGCAGAACAGAACCACACTCAGCGCGCAGATGCCGAACAGAGCGCCTCTGTGCTTCAGCTTCTTCACCTTGAAGGGACAGAGAATCGCCAGCAGATTCAGCCCCGCCAGCACCTCCGCCGCCTGTTTCATTTCCGTACTGATGCGGAAAACGTAGTTGGAGGCCACCGACATCGCCGTGCCGAAGGCATTTACATCCGAAAACATGATGGGGCGGCTTCGAAAGCCGACCACGAAGCTCTCCGCCACGGACAGGAAAAACAGGGCTGCGGAAACGATAGGAATCGCAATGCGGGTACTGCCGCTGATGCCGAAAAGCAGCAGGTACAGGCAATAGATGAAGACAATGTTGTAGCCCCTGTAAATGCCGGCGATGTTCCCGAGATTCCCCGTTACCGTTTCAAATAGGTAAAAAGAAACGAAGGGCATAAGAAAGAAGCACAGCAAACCTGCCGCACTTCTCACTATACGCAATGTTCTGACCCTGCCGGCTTTCTTCTCCTCATCAGAGGGGACCTTTTCCGGCGTTTTTTGGGGTCGTTTTATATCTTCCTGTGTATCCAATTCAGTGCCTCAATCCTTCATCAGCTTCTGCCAGTGTGCCACCATCTTCTCAAAGCTGTCCTCCGAAATGACATGCTCCACCTGACATGCCTCCTCGGCAGCGGTCTCCGGATCGATGCCCACCGATTCAAAAACCTTCGTGAAGAAGCGATGCTTCTCCAGTGTCTGCTCCGCCAGAGTCTGTCCTGCCTCTGTCAGCAGCACCCGCCAATCATCCCGAACGATCAGATGCTCATCCTCCAGCTTCCGAAGCGCCAGAGACACGCTGGGCTTGGAATAATGCAGCTGCTCCGACACATCCGTCGGCCGGCAGGCTCCCTTTTCACGAATCACCAGAAGGATGGCCTCCAGGTAATCCTCCTTCGACTGTCCAGAACTGTTCCGCATATTTTCTCCTTTAAACATTAGTTAGTCGTTCTTAATGTTTGTTATTGTATGCTTCGCGGATAAGATTGTAAAGCAGTAAATAAAACTCCTTTACAGCCCCTTTAAAAAGGTTTACTATGCACGGGTAACATACAGATAGGTCGGCATTCGCCGATACTAAATGCAGAGTAGAAATTCAAGCGTTGAGTGCCCTGAGGACGGGGAGTTGCCCCAGGGACAAAGCGGCATTTGCCCACGGTTTGAATTTCGCATCCCGCTGCACAGATGGCGCGAAAACCTTCTTTGTAGTCAGGGACTGTAAAGGAGGCTTTTTATGTTTAAGACGCAAAAAACAACCCGTTCACTTGTGCTCCTTTCCGTTCTTGCCGCACTGCAGATCATCCTTGCGAGATTCTGCTCCTTTAATGCCTGGAACGTTCGGATCGGACTCGGCTTCATTCCTGTGGCACTGGCCGGTATTTTCTTCGGCCCCCTGCCCGCGGCGCTCGTGGCCGCCGTCAGCGATTTTCTCGGTGCCGTTCTCTTTCCCACCGGCACCTATTTCCCCGGCTTTACCCTGACCGCTGCCTGCACCGGTCTGAGCTTCGGCTTCTTTCTGCACAACCGCATGAGCACCTGCGACAGGCTGCCGCGTATTCTGCTGGCTGTCGGACTGAATCAGCTCCTCATGAGCCTCGGCATGAATACCCTCTGGATCTCCATTCTCTACGGCTCTTCCTTCACGGGTCTCCTGTCTACCCGCGTTCTGCAGGTGATCGTCATTGCGCCCGTGCAGATTATGATCCTCACGGCTCTGGCCAGTGTCCTGAAAAGAGCCGATCTTCAGAAGGTACTTGCCGCATGACGTGGGACGAGACCTTTTCGCAGCTTTCCGCAGACTGGAAAACCAGCAGCCCCAATCCTGCCCGCATGCAGGATTTTCTTGCCCGCCTTGGGCATCCCGAAAAAGAACTGCATTTCGTGCACATCGCCGGCACCAACGGCAAGGGCTCTGCCTCTGCCATGATCAGCCGCATCCTCACCGAGGCCGGCTATCGCACCGGACTCTACATTTCCCCCCATCTCCTCCGGATCAACGAACGCTGGTCCATAGACGGAACAGAAATTTCCGATGCGGAGCTGTCCGCACAGCTGGTCCTTCTCCGGCCTCATATTCTGGCCATGACGGACAAACCCACCAAATTTGAGATCCTGACGGCACTGGCCTTTCAATACTTCCGGGATCAGCACTGCGATATCGTGGTGCTGGAGGTGGGACTCGGCGGCCGTCTCGATGCCACCAATGCCATCCCCGTTCCGGACTGCGCCCTGATCATGAGCATCGGCCTCGAGCACACGGAGATCCTGGGCGACACCGTCGAAAAAATTGCCCGGGAAAAGGGCGGCATCATCAAGGAGGGAGGCAGCGTCGTCCTCTATCCCCAGAAACCCGGTCCGGAAGCCGTCTTTCAGCTTCTCGCCGCAGAAAAGCGCGCATCTCTCCGGCTTGTGAATCCCAGTGCCTTGACAGAGGAAGCGCCCGATGCCGATTGGGATAATGTCTTCGGCACTTCCGCCGCGAACACGCATACACCTACCGTTGCCGCTGCTGCAGATACTGAATACTCCGGTGCCGAACCCCGGCTGCTCCAGCATTTTTCTTATAAGAAGAGAAAGCATCTGTCTTTGTCGCTCCTCGGCAGCTATCAGCGCCTCAACGCCTGTGCTGTGCTGGAGGTCATGGATGTGCTGCAGGAAAAGGGCTATCATATTTCAGAGGAAGCCATCCGCCGCGGACTGCAGAATGTCTCCTGGCCCGGCCGCTTCGAAGTGGTCAGCCGCCGTCCTCTCTGTATTCTGGACGGTGCCCACAATCCGAACGGCGTCTCTGCTCTCGTAGACACCCTGCGGGATCTCCTGCCCGGTTTTTCCTTCACCTTTGTGGTGGGCGTCATGGCCGACAAGGACTATCATAGAATGTTGCAGATGGCAGCCCCCCTGGCGGAGCGTTTCATTGCCGAGCTGCCGGATTCCGGCAGCGACCGCGGCCTGCAGACAGAAAAGCTTGCCGCAGAAATCCGGAAGTATTTTTCCGGTCCCGTGGAAACGGCGCCCACCGTCACTGCCGGACTCGCCCGGGCCTGCGAACTGACAGCATTAGAATCCGATTCCTCCCTGCAGCAAAACAGCTCTGACGAGCCACGACAGACAAGCTGCCGCGCTGCCCATCAGCGCCGGGCTATCGTATGCTTCGGCTCCCTGTACCAGGCTGCAGAGGTCAGGGCATTTTTTTCTTAACGACCTATTCCGTTTTTTGATGACGCATCTTCCGCTTTCATGGTATGCTTGAATGCAGAGAAACAGGTTTTGGCAGTGCCGGCATAAGGAGACTCCTATGAGAACAGTCAGCATCGGGCGGCAGGATTTTGCGAGTCTGATTGAGAACAACTATTTTTATGTGGACAAAACAAATTTTATACGAGAATGGTGGGAAGGCGGCGACGCAGCCACACTGATCACACGGCCGCGGCGCTTCGGAAAGACGCTGAATATGAGCATGCTGGAATGCTTTTTCTCACTGCGCTATCAGAATCGTGCAGATCTGTTTGAAGGTCTCGATATCTGGCAGGAGGAAAAGTATCGTGCTCTGCAGGGCAGCTTTCCGGTGATTTTCATAACCTTTGCAAATGTCAAGAGTCCAAGCTACACTGAAACCACAGCAGAAATCAAGCGCATCATTTCCAGAGTATATGAGCAGCATCGGTATCTTCTGGAGGGTACTCTGCTCAGTGAAAATGAAAAAAAGCTGTTTCGGAGTGTAACGCCGGATATGGATGACGGCATTGCCAAAACAGCCATCAGCACGCTTTCGGACTATCTGCAGCGCTGTCACGGGAAGAAGGTCATTATTCTGCTGGATGAATATGACACACCGCTGCAGGAGGCTTATGTCGATGGATACTGGGAATCGCTCTCTGCCTTTACACGCGGTCTTTTCAATGACATGTTTAAAACCAATGCTTCTCTTGAACGCGGGCTGATGACCGGCATCACCAGAGTCAGCAAGGAGTCCATCTTTTCGGATCTCAACAATCTGTCAGTGATCACCACAACCGGAACACGCTATGCAGACTGCTTTGGGTTTACTGAAGATGAGGTAAGTCAGGCGCTTGCGGAAGCCGGCATGTTCGAAGAGTTGGAAACGGTGAAGCGCTGGTATGACGGCTTTACCTTCGGGAAAATGCAGGATATTTACAATCCATGGTCGATCACCAATTTTTTGAAGAACCGAAGCTATGAAAGCTACTGGGCTGATACCAGTTCGAATAAACTGGTCGGACAGCTGATTCGCCATGGTAATTCCCGGATCAAGGAGGCAATGGAAACGCTGCTTCACGGTGAGACTCTGCAGACAGAACTGGATGAGCAGATTATCTTTGACCAGCTGGATCGGAGTGAAAATGCCGTCTGGAGTTTGCTGCTGGCCAGCGGTTATCTGAAGGTCGCCGACATTTCCCTGAATCCGTACAGCGGCCGCAAATGCTATCATCTTGCATTAACAAATTTCGAAGTGAAGCTAATGTTCGAGCGCATGATTTCAGATTGGTTCAGCGGGCAGGATACGCGCTACAGCGACTTTCTGCAGGCCTTTCTGCAAGGAGATCTCAAGTCCATGAATGCCTATATGCAGGATGTTGCCAAGAGTACCTTCAGCAGCTTCGACACCGGACGGCATCCTTCGCGGAAATCTGATCCTGAGCGTTTTTATCATGGCTTCGTCCTCGGCCTCCTCGTGACCTTGCGGGAGGATTATATTCTGCGTTCCAATCGAGAAAGTGGCTTCGGCCGATATGATGTTATGCTGGAGCCGCTGCGGCCCGGACTTAAGGCATATGTTCTGGAATTCAAGGTGTTGGATTCTTCGGAAGAAGCGAATCTGGACGCCGCCGTCGCATCTGCGCTGCGGCAGATACAGGAAAAGGATTATGACCGTGAGCTGCTGGATCGCGGCATTTCTAAAAAAGATATCGTGCATTACGGCTTTGCCTTCGAAGGCAAGCGTGTAAAAATCGGCGGCGCCTTTCATTTCTGAAAGCGCCGCCTGTCAGACAATAGCATAAAATATCTTAACTCCCTGACTTCTTCACAACAGCATTTTTCCCACAGAACGCAATGCCGATCTTAACTATCGGACTTACGCCGGCATTGCGCAATATAAAATCCTTCATTAGCACCATCCATAGTTGATATACTGTTCAACATAAACGTTTCCAACATCGTCTGCAAACTTTCTGCATCACCGGAAAAGATCGCCTGATGCCGTGTATACGCATCCCCGCATTGCCAAATTTTCTTATCTTTAAAAAGAACGGATGTATCCGCATCCGTCTTTTCAAAAAAAGCGCGCAGCATATCCATGTTCAGGGTCTTTCCAAAACGCCTGGGGCGCGTAAAGAGTGCGACCATAGGTTTCGCATCCAGGAAATCCCGAATCAGCAGCGTTTTGTCTACATAATAGTAATTCTCGGTTGTCGTCTTGAAATCCGACACACCTATCGGAAGCGGCTTCAGCGGTTACTTTTCCACCCGCTGATACGCAAACCGCGGGCTGCCGTCTTCCACATGAATCACGCCACATCTGGTGAAGCCGTTCTTCTCAATCAGCTTCTGCATGGTCAGATTGTCCGCATGGGTATCAATGCGGATATTTGGGGATATGCGGCTGCAATAATCCACGATACAACGGAAAATCCCATGTACCTGACCGTCTCCCGCCACCCGGTGAATGGTCAGGTACGGATCATCATTCAGCCACTGCCCGCCTTCAATATGTTCGTAGTTCGGCTCTCCATCCTCGATCAGCGTAAACACACCATGTATTCCCTGCTCATCGCAGAGCACCTTGCAGTTCTTCTTCTCGATATCCGAACGAATCAACTCCGTGCTCGGATAGGAATGCCCCCACTGCGTCGGGTTTCCAGTCCCTATCATATATTCCTGTGCGCATTCGTATATCTTCATGATCTGCGCCAGCTCTTCTGTTGCGGCGTCTCTTACCTTCAGCATAGCACTCTCCTTCCGAGTTCACATGTCCGTTGCTGCATCGTTTCTGTCTATTTTCGCCTAA
>CAZJQX010000022.1:11666-27153 GCA_964548305.1 uncultured Lachnospiraceae bacterium | reverse complement strand
TCTCTTCAGAGCAAGCACGGCATGTCGGATTCATTCCGGACTTTGCCTGATGCAAAGTCCTACATTACTTGAAAATCCTCTGCGGTCTCCAGTGCAATGAGACGAAAATCCGAAATGCCCATGTCCTTCGCGGTTTTCCGCACAAAGCCGGACAACGTTTTTCCCGGACCGATCTCAATGAATTCCGTCACACCTTCTGCCAAAAGCCAGCGAATGATGGCCTCCATCCGCACCGGCTGCTGCACCTGCTGCACCAGAAGCTTGGGAATCATCAAATGGTCTGCCTCTTCCAGCGGACCGCCCAGCACGTTGTAGAGCATGCGGCACTTGGGCTCTGCAAAAGTGATTTTCTCAAAGTAGGCAGCAAGCGCATCTCCTGCCGGCTTCATATAAGCCGTATGGAAGGGGCCGGAAACCTTGAGCGGAATGGCCCGCTTGGCACCGAAGGCCAGGGCAAGACCCGAGGCCTCCTCCACCGCCTCCCGGGCACCGCCGATCACCAGCTGTCCCGGACAGTTATAATTGCAGATGCTGACAGGACCTACGAAAGCCGCCTGATCGCAGGCCTCCTGCAGCTTCTCCTCGGAGAGACCCAGAACAGCAGACATGGCACAGTCCACCCCGGCAGAGGCCTTGGCCATTTCCTGTCCCCGGAAGGCCACCATTTCAATGGCGGTTTCCGGCGGGATCCCCTCCGCACAGCTCAGCGCCGAGTACTCGCCCAACGAAAGTCCCGCCGCAAAGTCGGGGCGGATCCCCATTTCCCGCAGAATTTCCGTCACACCGCAGGCAAAGGCCACCATCACAGGCTGCGTAAAGCGCGTCTCGTTGATCTGCCCCGCCGGATCCTCAAAAGAAATGGTCTTCAGATCGAAGTCCAGCTTCGCTTCGTCATAAATTTTCCGAAAGGCAGGGTATTGCTCATAGAGATCCTTTCCCATGCCCGCATGCTGACTGCCCTGTCCTGCATATAAAAATGCCTTCTTTCCCATTTCCACTTTACTCCTCTCCCATCAGGGACTTCAGAATTTCCGCCACGGGACGAATTTCCCGAAGCTGTCCGCAGGTCTGTCCCGCCATCAAAGAACCGGTCTGCACATCTCCCTCGAAAACCGCACGGCGAAGAGAGCCCAGTGTAAACTTCTCAAGCTCCATTCTGTCTGCGCCTTCCTTCTCCCGGTTCACATATTCACGGCTCATCTGATTCTTCAGCACCCGCACCGGTGTTCCGCCGATTCGCCCCGTCACAATGGTGTCGGAGCCCTTGGCCTTCAAAAGCGCCTGCTTGTAATTTTCATGAATGGGACATTCCTCGGAGGCAAGAAGTGCCGTACCGATCTGTATGCCGCAGGCACCCAAGGCATGGGCCGCCTGCACCTGCCGCCGGTCTGCAATGCCGCCTGCGGCGATCACCGGAATCCGCACCGCATCCACCGTCTGCGGCACCAGCGTCATGGTGGTCATTTCCCCGATATGGCCGCCGCTCTCACAGCCCTCGGCGATCACCGCATCCGCCCCCAGCTTTTCCAGATGCCGGGCCAGAATGGGCGCCGCCACCACCGGAAAGACCCGGATGCCGGCATTTTTGAAGCGCTCCATGTACTTTCCGGGATTTCCCGCACCGGTGGTTACCACAGGCACCTGCTCCTCGATGCAGATCTGCACCATCTTATCCGTCTCCGGATTCATGAGCATAAGGTTTACGCCGAAGGGCTTGTCGGTCCGCTGACGGAGCGCATGAATCTCTGTCCGCAGCGCCTCCGCTTCCCGCATGCCGCCGGTGGCAATGATGCCCAGAGCACCGGCCTCCGAGCAGGCCGCCGCAAAGGCGCCTGTCGCAATGTTCGCCATGCCGCCCTGCAGAATGGGATACCTGATTCCCAGAAGCTCATTCAATCCCTTCATTTCTCTCCTCCGTTTTCTCCTGCCGCACCCGCATAGGTAATGAGACTCGCGCCCCAGGTGAGACCGCCGCCGAAGCCCACCAGCAAAATCCGCTGTCCCCTCTGCAGCATTCCCTTTTCCTCCATCTCCGCCAATGCAAGCGGAATGGAGGCCCCGCTGGTGTTTCCCAGCCTTTCCATATTTTCAAAAAACTGCCCCGGCCGCGCCTTCAGATGCCGCACCACATTCCGGATAATCCGGCTGTTGGCCTGATGACAGACCACATGATCAATATCCGAGAGGCTGAGCCCCGTCTTTTCCAGGATTTCCGCAATGCATTTCGGGATAATGTCTATGGCGAAAAGAAACACGTCCTTCCCCTCCATCAGGAGGTGGTCCACCTTCCGATGCATTTTTCCGTTTCCCGGCTTTTCCGGATCCTCCGTGCCGTCTGCGTAAAAGCCGTCGAAGACGCCTGTATACACGGCGGGAGCCAGAATGGCTGTATCGCCGCGGGAACCGAGAATGGTGAGATAATCCGGTTTTTTCGAATCGAAGACATTATCCTCCTCCGTATCGGAGGCATCGGCCTTCAGCACCACGGCACCGGCACCGTCGCCGAAAAGCACTGCGGTGCTGCGGTCCTGTATGTCCAGAAGCCGGGACAGCTGCTCCGTGCCGATGAGCAATGCATGCCGCCCTCCGGTGCCGTTCAGAAGCCCCCGGGCTACTTCCAGACCGTAAACGAAGCCGCTGCAGGCAGCATTGATGTCCAGTGCCGGGATCCCGGACCGAAGCGCCAGGGCCGCCGCTGTGAGACAGGCCATGGCCGGTGTGGCGAAATCCGGCGACATGCTGGCGATAACCACCGCATCGATGTCCTCCGGTGAAAGCGCCGCCCGCTGCAGGGCCTGCCGTCCCGCCTCTATGGCCAGCGTCAGTGCGCTCTCATCCTTCTCACAGAAGCGCCGCTCATGAATGCCGGTACGGGGATAGATCCAGCTGTCGCTGGTATCCGTCAGCCTGGCCAGGTCATCATTGTGCACCCGCTTACGGGGAAGCGCCGCCCCCGTCCCTATGATTTTCAGTCCATTCATTTGTTCAGATCCTCGTCAAATGTTCCTGTACTTTTCCACCCGCTGCTGCCGCAGTGCCTCCGGCGACAGTCCGCAGAGCGTCTGAAGCGTTTTTTCCAGCACGATATCCAGGCTGGCCATGGTCCGCTCCGGGTCCGTCTGGGCACCGCCCAGGGGCTCCGGAATCACCTCATCCGCCACACCGGCCTCCAGCAGATCTCCCGCCGTAAGCCGCATAACCTCGGCAGCCTCTCCGCTCCGGCTGCTGTCCTTCCAGAGTATGGAAGCAAAGCCCTCCGGACTCAGCACGGAATACACCGCGTTCTCCAGCATCAGCAGCTTGTTGGCCACGCCGATGGCCAGCGCACCGCCGGAGCTTCCCTCACCGGTGACCACTGCAATCACCGGCACATGGAGGGTGCTCATGGCCGCCAGATTCTGGGCAATGGCCTCACCCTGGCCGTGCTCCTCCGCCTCCAGACCGGGATAGGCCCCCGGCGTGTCAATGAAGGTAATGATGGGCCGCCCGAACTTCTCCGCCTGCTTCATAATGCGAAGGGCCTTCCGGTAACCTTCCGGTCTCGGCATGCCGAAGTTGTACTTCATGTTTTCTTCCATATTCCGGCCCTTTCGGTGACCCACAATGGTCACCGGCATACCCTTGTAGCGGGCGATACCGCCGAGAATCGACCGGTCCTCATCATAGAGATGATCGCCCTTCTGCTCGAAAAAGTCCGTAAACAACGCCTTAATGAAGTCATCTATATGCGGACGTTTCGGATGCCGGGCCAGAAACACCCGGTCCTCCGGCGTGAGACTGATGCAGCGGGACAGCTGCTCATTCCGCGCCGCCAGCATTTCCCTGATCCTCCCGGCGTTCGTCGCCGTCTTCTCCTCGGTGTCGGACAGCGCGGCGATTTCTGCCTCCAGCTTCTCGGTTTCCGCTAAAATTTCCTTGATCATGATGTCTCCTATCCTGTAACGCCCGTCATCACGTTGGCACCCGTCAGCCAAGCCGTCACGAAGCCCATGTGATATGTCCCGCATGACGGCCTTTGGCCAGTCGGCTGTCCTCATGAAGCTTCAGCAGGTCAATGAGGGTATTCCGCATGTCCTTCCGCTCCACAATGCCGTCCACGAAGCCATGATTTTCCAGATACTCACTGCGCTGGAAGCCCTTGGGCAGCTTCGCATTGATGGTCTGCTCGATGACCCGGGGGCCCGCAAAGCCCACCAGAGCACCCGGCTCCGCCAGGGTAATGTCTCCCAGGGTAGCAAAGCTGGCCGTAACGCCGCCGGTGGTGGGATGCGTCAGAAAGCTGATATAGAGGCCGCCGTTCTCGGAAAAGCGCTGCACTGCCGCAGTGGTCTTGGCCATCTGCATCAGGCTGTAAATGCCCTCCTGCATCCGGGCACCGCCGCTGGCCGAAAAAATGATCAGCGGCAGCTGATGGGTATCGGCATATTCCACGGCACGCGTTACCTTCTCGCCCACAACCCGGGACATGGAACCCATGAAGAAGCGGCTGTCCAGTACCACAACCACAACCTCAGTGCCGCCGATTTTGCCGCGGCAGGAAACCACGGATTCCCGAAGACCGGTTTTCTCCTCCTGGGCCTTGATCTTCTCCTGATAGCCCGGGAACTGCAGCGGATCCTCACAAATCAGCTCCTTGTCCATCTCCTCGAAGCTGCCCTTGTCCAGGATCAGGCTCAGCCGATAGTAGGCTCCGATGGGACTGTAGCTGCCGCAGATGGGGCAGACATAAAAGTTTTCCGCCCAGCGGCTCCGCATGGCGCGGCGGCTGCATTTCCGACAGCTGATGAAGCTGGCCGGCAGCATCACGGGCTTCGCCGCCGTCAGGGTATCCTTGTAGGCGCGGTGATCCAGCTCCCGATGCTTATATAATTCGTAAATGGAATTGAGTGGTGATTTCATGCCCTCTCCTCTCTGCCGCCCAACCGCGGCGCTTTCTTCATTAAATTGCGGCAACTATCTAGCATCGCATTACTTCGCTGTGTTTACGTAATTCAGAATGTCCTGTACGGTATGGAGCTTTCCGATCTCGCCGTCCGGGATGGTGGTACCCAGCTCATCTTCCAGAGCCATGTGCAGCTCCACGAGGGACAGAGAATCAATTTCCAGATCCTCCACCAGATCCGCTGTCAGCGTAACCTTCTCCTCATCGCAGGCCAATGTATCCACAATAATGTCCTTCAGCTTCTCAAATTCCATGTTTTTCTCCTTTTAATCCTGGTTGAACCTGATTATTAAAATATTTTAGTTAAATTTCTCGAAGCAAATCATAACAGGTTTTCCCATGATGTCAAGCAAAATATTTAAAATGTTTGAAGCATTTGGTTTTTATTAAATCCACTTTACATTTTTGTATATTATATATAATTTATGATACGTAGTTTTGCTTTTCTGTTTTTCTTACGTTTTCATCGGATAATGTCGGCGAGTTCCCGCATGATTTCTACGCAATTATGACTATACCCTCTTTTGTGATAATATCTTATTTCCGAACATAGCATAAACGGGCGACTATGCGATTTGTCCCGGTCCCGCTATACTGGACACAACAAAAGAAAAGCGGAGGTGCAGAAGACACTCTCCCATTTCCATTCTTATCGGATTCTCACGATTCTATTCTCATTGATTTTCATTCATTTTTTCCTTTTTCTATTCGATTCAGAATCCTGCTGCCTCCGCTTTCCGATTTTTCTTTGCTTCAACGAGGTTTCATCATGGAAAAGATCCTAGCCCTATATGACAGTGACCGACATTACAGCGAACGCCTGGGCCGCTTCCTGGAAAGCCGCAGTGAACTTCCCTTCCGGGTCTGTCGTTTCCAGGATCCGGAAAAGCTCCGGCAATTCTCCGATCAGCACGACATCGATGTTCTGCTGTCGGATGAACACGGTGCCCGGGAGGCCCGGGACCTCTGCTCTCCCCGGGAGATGATCTGCCTCCGGGAAAACAGCGGTGCAGAGCCGGAGGACGACTCCATCTATAAATTCCAGTCCGGAGAAGGAATTCTCCGGGAGCTTCTCAAACACTATGCCGCAGCCCCGATACCGGAACGCCGGGGGCATGCCCGGCTCTATCTCATCTTCAGCCCCCTGGGCCGCATCGGAAAAAGCTGCTTTGCCCTGACCCTGGCCCGACTTCTTTCGCAGGAATGTCCCACCCTCTACCTGAGCCTTGAGGAAAATGCTGCCTTCGCCGAGGGGCAGGCGCTCCGCCACAGCGGTACGCTCTCCGAGGCCCTCTATTACCATAAGCAGAACATGCTGGACCCTGCCCGACTGCAGAGTCTTCTCTATGATGCGGAGGGACTCAGCTATATCCCACCGGTGCGGAACCCCGAGGATCTCTCTGCACTGAGTCCCACGGATTTGTCCGCCTTTGTGGATACGCTGCTCCGCAGCAGTTCCTTTAATGCACTGGTGGTGGATACGGATACGCTCGTTTCCCGGGCGGCAGCCCTCTTTCCTCTCGCGGAAAAGATATTGATCCCGGTGCGGGAGGACAGTGCCTCCCGGCAAAAGCTCGCCCGCTTCGAGGACTTTCTCACCCATGCCCGTCTCCTGAAAGAGCCGGAGCGCATGATCCGCCTTCTGCTGCCGCAGGATGACAGCATCCCCGATACCGCCGCCCTGCTGACCCGCAGCCGTCCCGGCGTCTTGACAGACTATGCCCGGGCCGTGCTGCAGAACTATATCCTATAATTCATCACCAAACACCATGAATCATCTTGATACGCTGAAAAAGGAACTGAAAACCGAAATCCTCACGGGTCTCTCCGAAACCCAGCAGCTTACCGATGCGGAGCTTTGTACGCGCATTGACGAGCTGCTGCTGTCGCATCCCGAGCTCTCCCTCCGGGACAAGCTGTATTTGCGGCAGGCCATTTTCAACAGCTTCCGTCGTCTGGACATGCTGTCAGAGCTGCTGGACGATCCGAGCATCACGGAGATCATGATCAACTCCAGTCGGGAAATCTTCATCGAAAAAGACGGCAAAATGTCCCGCTTCAGTAAAAGCTTCGACAGCCCCGAACAGCTGGAGGAGCTGATCCAGAGTATCGTGAGCCGCATCAACCGGGTGGTCAACACCTCCTCACCTATTGTGGATGCCCGGCTGGAGGACGGCTCCCGTGTACACGTGGTGCTGCCGCCCATTGCCCTGAAGGGAGCCACCATGACCATCCGGAAATTCCCGGAGCCCATTACCATGGAGAAGCTCATTTCCTACCATTCTCTCACCCGGGAAGCCGCAGAATTTCTGGAAAGCCTGGTGGCCGCCTCCTATAACATTTTCATATCCGGCGGCACCAACAGCGGAAAAACCACCTTTCTGAACGCCCTGTCCCAGTTCATTCCGGAGACAGAGCGCGTCATCACCATCGAGGATTCAGCCGAGCTGCAGATCCGAAAGGTGCCGAATCTGGTGAGTCTGGAGACCCGGAATGCCAATGCGGAGGGCGAGGGCAGGATCTCCATGTCCGATCTCATCAAGGCCAGCCTCCGCATGTCTCCGAACCGCATCATTGTGGGTGAGGTTCGAGGTGCGGAATGTCTCGATATGCTGCAGGCCATGAATACCGGGCACGACGGCTCCCTGTCCACCGGACATGCCAATTCCGGGCCGGACATGCTGAAGCGTATGGAAACCATGGTGCTGCAGGGCGCAGACCTGCCACTGCCGGCGATCCGCGGCATGATTGCTTCCGCCATAGAAATCCTTGTCCATCTGGGACGCACAAAGGATCACAAGCGGCGGGTACTGGAAATTTCGGAGGTACTGGGAATTGAAAACGGCGAAATCAAATGCAAAACCCTTTATGCATACAATGGCAGCGTTCTTGAAAAGCTGTCGGATCTCACGAACACGGAAAAGCTCCGTCATTGACTATAGAGAATATGAGCTCCTGCTGCCGGAATACCTTCGACTTCTGCTGTGTGCGGCGGTCGGACTCGCCGTCATTTGCCTGACCTTCTACAAGAGTCTGACGGTTTTTCTTTTCAGTCTGCCCCTGGCGCTGCTTTATCCCTTTCTGATGCGGCGCAGCCTCTGTGAAAAACGAAAGCATGCCCTGCTGCTGGAATTCCGGGATGCGCTGGGCATTCTCACCTCCTACCTCAGCGCCGGCTATTCCGTTGAAAATGCCTTCCAGGCCTCGGTGCCGGACTTACGGGAGCTTTTCGGTGAAAAGTCTCTCATGCTGCAGGAATTTGTCCTGATCATCCAGGGTCTCCGGCTCAGCAAAAATCTGGAGACGCTGCTTCTGAACTTTGCGGAACGCTCCGGTCTCGATGATGTGGGCAATTTTGCAGAGGTCTTCATCGTGGCCCGGAAATCCGGCGGAGAGCTCACCCGCATTCTGCAGCATACCTCCGATGTGATCCGGGACAAGCTGACCATCACGGAGGAAATTCTCACCATGAACGCTTCAAAGCGCTACGAGCAGCGGATTATGAATCTGGTGCCCTTTCTCATCATCCTGTATATGAATTTCTCCTCACCGGATTTCTTTCATATTCTCTATGACAGTCTGCTGGGACGAATCGTCATGACGGCCTGTCTCGGGGTTTACCTTGCAGCGGTATGGCTGGCGGACCGCATCATGCGAATCGAGGTATAGCATTATGGCAGAAAACAAAAAAACAGCTTATCACACATCCGCCTGCCATCCGAGCAAAGCCAAAGTTCAAAATGCAGGCACAAGCCAGAAGCAGCACCGCAGTCTCGCCCTTCGCGCTTTCCAGCAAAGGATCCGCGGCACGCCTAAGAAGACCCTGCAGCAGATGGGGCTGGTACTTCTCGTTTCTCTTCTTCTGTCCGGGGCGGTCTATCTCAGCAATATGGGACGTACCCAGCTGGTGAACGGCACCGGCCTTCGCCGAAACAGCTACGGTCAGGCGGAAAACAGCTATGATCTGCAGGTCCACGGGCTTCTGTCCGGAAAATCCCTTCCCGTTACAGTGACAGTGGGTGCCCAGCGCTATACGCAGGAAGAAGCGGATGCAGTTTTTCAACAGATCGTGGCGGATATCGAGGAAAAGATCACCGCCGAAGATGAAAGTCTCGATGCGGTGCGAAGCGACCTGACGCTGCCCTCAAGCTTTCCGTCAGAGGGTGTCCAGGCCAGCTGGCGCTTCTATCCGGAGCAGTGGGAAACGACAACGATAGATACAGCAAATGCTGCCGAGGATACAGAAAACATCGAGGGTTCGAACGTCGCAGAAGCAAGCGAAAATTCAGGCGACGCAGAAGCTGCTGCAACTGTCGCTGCCATGGATTCAACGTCTTATTATCAAAAGTATGCGCGTCTCATTGAGGAGAACGGAAAAGTCAACAATGAAAGCTTCGCAGAAGACGAAACAGCAGAGGGCTATCTTTCGCTCATCCTCAGCACCTATATCCTGCCGGACAGCGGAGAAGACAGTGAAGCGGACTATCTCCGGACCCGCTACAAATCTCAGCCCTATAAGCTGTATCTGCGGATCCTTCCCCGTCAGCTCTCCGAGGAGCAGCGACTGATTTCCGCGCTGACACAATCTCTCACGGACAGCAACGAAAAGGATATGAATGTGTCCCTGCTGCAGCTGCCGGCAGAACTTTTGGGGCATCGTCTCAGCTATTCCGAAAAAGCAGACCGCAGCTATCTCATCTTCCCCTTCCTGGGCATTGCCGCTGCAGCCGCCATTTACATGCAGCGCGGTGCGAAGCTGAAGGAGGAACGAAAAAAACGGGAAACCCAGCTGATGCTGGATTATTCCGAGCTGGTGTCCAAGCTTATTGTCTATCTCGGCGCCGGCTTCACCGTCCGGAATGCCTTCGAACGCATCCTCAGCCACTTCGATACACTGGTGGAAAACAGACAGCACGAAAACCGATATCTCTATGATGAGCTGCGGATTCTCAGCCGCCAGCTGTCCCGGAGCATACCGGAATCTACCGCCTATGCGGATTTTGCTCGGCGTATCAATCTGAAGCCCTACACCAAGCTGATCAGTCTCATTGAACAGAACCGCAAAAACGGCTCCAAGAATCTCCGGGCTCTCCTGAGTCTGGAAATGGAGGATGCCTTCGAGCAGCGAAAAACCACCGCAAAGCGGCTCGGCGAGGAGGCCGGCACCCGGCTTCTCCTGCCCCTCTTTCTGCAGCTCGGCATCGTTATGGCCATCGTGGTGGTGCCGGCGATGACATCCCTGTCCTGATATCTCATCCCCCTTGTAACGCTTACTACTTTATCCCGGGGCTTGGCCCCACAGCTACCTGAAGGAGGTAAAATTTATGCGAAACACTCTCACAGCTCTCAATCGACATTTCACCCGTTCCCTGCGCCGCAGTGCCCTGGGCCGCAAGCTTTCCGATGAAAGCGGCATCGGCACCATAGAAATGGTGCTGCTTCTGGTGGTTCTGATCGCTCTGGTCATTATCTTCCGGGATCACATCAAAACTCTGCTGAACAGCATCATGCTGCAGATCAACGAATCCGCCACCTCCGTATGGAGTTAATTATACGCTCGCCGCTGAAACTTTTGACAAGCTGCATCGCCCCGGGCGCCCGGAAGCCCAGCTCCCGCTCAGCCCGGAGCGATAGATCCCCGGCAGATCATGGCTCCGTCACCGTCTTTCTGGCACTCTCCTTTGTGATGGTGGCGGCCCTGGTTCTGACCATTGTGGAAAGTGCCCGCAGCACGGCCCAGCGGCTGTACATGCAGACCGCTCTGGACAGCAGCATGGAATCCTTGTTTTCACAGTTTCACCGAACGCTCTGGGAGGACTATCGGATCTTCGGTCTGGAATATCGCACTGAAGCGGACCTCCGGACAGAGCTCTGCGACTTCATGACACCATACCTGGAGGCAAAGAACCTCTTTCCTGCCCGGGTACAGGCGGAGAATCTGCAGTTCAGCGAAAAGGCCGCTCTGACAGAAGACATTTACTTCGAAGAGGATGTGCTGGAATACATGCTCTACGGTGCCATTGACAGTGTGCTCCACTACGCAGGAAAAGAAGCGGATACCCAAAATCTCGGCACCGAACTCAGCAGCATTTTTAAGCAGAGCGAGGAATCCGCAGAGCTCATTGCCCTCCAGAAGGAATATCAACTGGACTCCCGGGAACTTACTGCAGTGGAAAAGGCCATCAGTGCCATTGCCTCCCGCTGCGAAAGCATCCGCTCCCTCCACGAATCCGCCGGCATTGCCCTGTCTCTCGAGGATGCAGGCTCCTTCTACAGCACGAAGGCCCGCTTCTGTCAGGAGCTCGATAAGCTGACGGAGGATGTGCAGGATTACAGCCGGAAGGCCGACCTGTTAGCAGAAAAGGTGGCGGCGCTTCGAGCTGATTTTCAGCAGCGCTCCGGTGCGCTCAGTGATCTGGGGCGAGAAGCTGTGGATGCCGAACTTCAGGAATATGAGAGCTATGTTTCCGAAAGCGGCAGTGTCCGCTCCCAGCTGGAGGCCATGCCGGCCCAGGCGGCCTCTGCTGCCTCCGCCGCCGATCAGCTCGAAAACGAGGTGGAGGAATTTGAGGAATGGCTGGCGGAGGCCATCGAAGAAGCGGAGGAGGACGACGATGATAACGACTATGATTTCTCCGCAGAAATCAGCCGTTTCTACCGCGGCGCCCGCAGTGACTGGAACGGCATCAACTTTCCCCGTTTCACCGGAAGCACCAGCCAGATCAACGAGAAAAACAAACGGATCCTGGAAAGCGTCCGGGAACTGGTAAACGGCAATCTTCTGAAGCTCCTGCTGCCGGACGGCGCCGTGCTTCCCGCAAAAACAGCATTATACAGCAGTCCATCCTTTGCGGCAGATTCCTCTGCGAATCCCATCGAAACCCTGCTGCTCGGGGAATATGCCCTGAAGTTCTTCCATCATTATCATCAGAATGACCAGGCGGAAGGCGCACTGCCGCCCAGTGAGTCCACAGCTCTGGAGCTTGAGTATCTTCTCGCCGGAAAAAGCAGCGATTATGACAACCTGTCAACGGTGCTGGAGAAGCTCCTCGTGCTGCGGGAGGCCTCCAATCTGCTCTTTCTCTATACCAATGCAGAAAAGCGCCAGGAAGCCCGGGCCTTCGTCACCGCTGCCCTCTGTGTCACCGCAAACCCGGTGCTGATCTCCGTCTTCACCTTCTTCGTGCTCGGCATCTGGGCTCTGGGGCAGGCCATTGCCGATGTGCGGCTTCTGCTGCAGGATGGCCGGGTTCCCCTGCTTCACACCAATGACAGCTGGACCATGGATCTCAGCGGCCTCCTGAATCTCGGAAAAGGACAGGGCATCGACATGGGTGACAGCAAAGGCAGCGGCCTCTCCTACCGGGATTATCTCCGGGCATTCCTTTACGGCGAAGGGCTGCTGCATCAGTCCGTGATCAACACCCGGATGCTGACGGCCATCGAGGGCTGCATCAATCGCGGCGGCACTCAAACTGCCGGAAGCTTCTCCATTGATCACTGTCTCTACGCCCTCGGCACAGAGCTCACCAGCGAATCCCGCCACATCATGTATGAGCAGGGTATTGTCCAACTGGCTGCCGGCGGCGCACCGGAATCCGGCTATTCCTTTCTGGCCAACAGCTACTACAAATATCGTTCGAAAACACAGTGAAACACCTACTCAAGCAGGAGGCAGTCCATGAAACAGTACCGGGCTTCCCTGACCATCGAAGCGTCCCTCTCTCTTTCCCTGTTCATATTGGCGGTGGTGGTGCTGATGACGCCGATCCTCATACTGAATCAGCAGCAGAACGCCAGCTGGCTCATGGAGAAAAATGCCCGCACCCTGGCCAAATACCGGTATCTCGAGTACTACGGTCAGAAATCCGGCACCGTAAAGCTGGATGCAGAGATGCTGCAGACGGCTGAAGAGGCGCTCAGCATTGCCGCCATGCTACCGGCGCTTACCCAGCCCGGCATGAGCCACCCGGATCTTCTCACGGAAAGTGAGCTGACGGAGAACAGCATTCGTTTCGTCCTGAACTATGACGCAGCTCTCCCCTTTTCTATTCTGGGCCTTCGGAGTCTGCCCCAGCAGGTGGTGGCAAGCCGCCGCCCCTGGATCGGTGCGCCGGGGAACCGCTGGGATAATGACGGCGACGGCGAAGATGCGGATGACCCCTTAGTCTACGTCAGCGTCCAGCGGGAAAGCAATGTCTTCCACATGGATCCCGGCTGCAGCTACATTTCCCACGAATTTCACAGCGGAAGTGCCGCCGTTGTCAGCCAACAGAAAAACAAATTTGACAGAACCTACAAGGTCTGCCAAAGCTGCTACCCCAGCCCCTCAAGTCCGACCGTTTACTATACAGAGGCCGGTAAATGCTATCACAGCTCTCCGAGCTGTCGGGCGCTCCGGAGCTATATCCAGGCCACTCATCGTTCCCAGGCCCTGGCCAACGGCCAGCATGCCTGCATTCGCTGCGGAGGTTCCTCATGAATACCCAGATTCTGAATCAGATCAGCTGCTTCCTCTTTCTTCTCTTCTTCCTGCTCTGCGCCCTGCATGACGGCAGAACCAAGACCATCCCCGCCGGACTTATCCGTCTCTTTTTCGGCATCGGACTTCCGGTCTGGCTGCTGCGGGTCTTCGCCGCACTCCAGAGCGCAGTCTCTCCCGCCCAGCTCAGTGAACTGCTGCTTTCCTTCCTGCCGGGGCTTCTCCTGCTGCTTCTTTGTCGGCTGGCGGGAAATGCCATCGGCAGCGGTGACGGCCTCTTTCTTCTGGTCGGCGGCTGCTACCTCCCTCTGACGGGACTCACCCTCCTGCTGCTCACCGGCATTTTCCTGAGCGGACTTCTGGCCATCCTGCTGCTGAGCCTCAGCCGCTTCCGTCGGCGGTCTATGCGCAAAGCCACCATTCCCTTTATCCCCTGCATGCTGCCCGGCCTCTGGCTTTTCGGCAGTCATATCCTTTCCCTTCTTTCGCTCAAGGAGGCCCTATGAATACCGTTGAAGCCAGCTATGTTTTCGGCATCACCTTTCTGGTGATTGCCACCCTCATCAGCGGCACCATCAAACTGCACCAGAAGGTCACGGGCTTCACCAGGGAGGCCATGGAAACCGAATGGCAGAATCACCAGAAGGAAGAGGAAAAGACCCAGTTTCGCCCGGAGGCTCTCTGCCGGGCCGCAACTCTTCTGGAGAGCGATGAAGAAAAGGAAAGGAATGAGCAATGAATGAATTACCGGAAATCAGCTTTGAACGCAGCCTGACCCACAGTCTCATGCTGCTGCACCACTGCAGTCTGCCGGAAGACAGCTTCGAAAGCAAGATGCTGAAGCATACACAAATTCCGGGAACACTTCCCCTGTCGGTTCGGTCCGCCCCCGAGGATCCCATGCTGGTCTATGACATCACGAGTCTTATGTCAGTGGAAAGCCGCTATGAAAACCGCCGCATCGTCTGGCAGGACATTGCCGTTCTCATAGACAGCCTGGCCAGGCTTCTGCGGCAGTTGGAGGCCTATCTGCTGCCGGAAAGCTACCTGTCTCTGGATCCCCGCACGCTCTTTCTGGATCCCGAGAAGAAGCTGCTGCTCTTTGCACTGGCACCTGATGCCTCACCGGACTTCCAGAAGTCCCTGACCCGACTGCTGGCCTGGGTACTGGAGCGCATTGACTACAGCTCCGATGCGACTGTTGTGCTGGCCTACCGGCTGCACAAGGAAAGCTGCCGGGAATACTGCAGCATCGCAGATCTGCAGAAGATGGTGCGCATTCACACGGAAAAGGCACGGCAGCAGCCCACAGCAAGCCCAGACGAAGCAGAACAGGCAGAAGCAGTTCAAAAGGATACTGCCCATAAGACACTCGGACTTTCGCCGGACGGCATCTTCCGCTATCAGCCCCAGGGAAGCAGCATCGGGACGGACTCTGTGAATTTTGCCGCCGAGCACTCCCCTAGCCGTTCCCGGTCCTCCTATGCCGACGCCCAAAAGCCGTCCAAGGCTCCGGCAGCAGACTTCGGCAGCTTCATGGCAGAAGATACTGCTGTTCCAAAGACACCGCAAGCTCACGATAGACGCCGTTATACTGAAGATACCTCATCCCCGCTTCCCAAGCGCCCGACACCGCCGCCCATTTTGGGCGATGACTGGGCTGAGGACACAGCGGATTCCCCGGACTATCGCTTCCCGGCTTCCTCCCTGTCCGAAAATGACATCAATCCGGAGGACTATGCCATAGACATGAACGAGGAAGCGGACGGCAATGCCACAGGCAGTTTGCTCTCCTTCTTCCGTCTGAAAAAGGAACACAAAAAAGAGAAGGCGGCTTCCCTGAAGTCACGTCTCCAAACCCAACGGTCTGAACACTCCCTCAGGACTCGTCTCCTTCTCTGTGTTTTATTCATGCTGGCTATGCCGACTCTGGTCTTTTTTCTGAAGGGCCCAAGCCTCTTCCGCCGGCTCCTCCCGGTGATTCTCATCCTGGAGGTCGGCATCGCCGTCCTCACGGCACTGGACTGTCTCATGCT
This sequence comes from uncultured Lachnospiraceae bacterium, assembly GCA_964548305.1. Lineage (GTDB taxonomy): Bacteria > Bacillota > Clostridia > Lachnospirales > Lachnospiraceae > Oribacterium. The sequence continues at coordinate 11,693 of CAZJQX010000022.1, read as the reverse complement.
CCGTATGCCGGAGGAAGCAGAAGGCTA
>CAZJQX010000022.1:0-11566 GCA_964548305.1 uncultured Lachnospiraceae bacterium | reverse complement strand
ATGATCAGTCCGGCCACTGACGGCACAAAGGCCACCGAACCCGGAATATCCCGGCGCTCCGTGCATTTATGCTTGGCTCCCGGCGGACAGATGCAGTGGGTGCGGCAGCTCTGGGACATGTCGTCCAACGGCCGCATGGCCTTTTCCTTGGAATAGAGCACCTTCAGATGCTTCACGCCCCGCTTCTTCAGTTCCCGGCGCATCACTCTGGCCAGTGGGCACACCGAGGTTTTGTAAATGTCGGCGATTTCGAACTGTGTGGGATCCAGCTTGTTTCCGGCACCCATACAGCTGATGATGGGCGTTCCCGCCTCCTGCGCCGCCATCACCAGAGAGATCTTTGCCGTCACCGTATCCACCGCATCGATCACATAGTCATAATCCTCGAAATGGAATTCATCCTTTGTCTCCGGCAAGTAGAAGGTCTTGTGTACCGTCACCTCGCAGTTCGGGTTGATTTCCAGAATACGTTCCCGCATCACATCGGTTTTGTATTTTCCCACCGTCTTCCGGGTGGCAATCAGCTGCCGGTTCAGATTGGTCAGGCAGACCAGATCATCGTCCACCAGATCAATGGCGCCCACGCCGGAACGCACCAGCGCCTCCACAGCGAAGCCGCCGACACCGCCGACACCGAACACAATGACTCTGGACTGCTTCAGCTTTTCCATGGCCTCCTGCCCCAGCAGCAGCTGGGTTCTGGAAAATTGATTCAACATGATGTATCCTCCGTCTCATTTTGCATAGCTTGTATGATAACGGATTTAGGCGGAGAGTACAATAAGTAAAAAACAGCGGAACCGAAATAGCTCGGTTCCGCTGTTTTATTTTTGGAGCAAGCCCGGCATGTCAGCTCGCTCTTCACTTTGCCTGATGCAAAGTGAGGAGCTCACATATGGTCCGCGATACTCAGCCAGCTCTCGAGAACTTCCTTCTCCTCAGGGCGTTCCTTGGTGAGGTTGGCGGCGGCGATGATCGGAAGCCACTTATTCACGTAGCTCGGATCGGTGCTGGTCTTCGCACAGAAGCAGTCATAATACTTCTTCGCCAGCTCCTTGTCCTTCATATACAGTGTGATGTAGGTTCTGGCCACATCGCCGGAAGCATTACCCTGAGTGGCATGTACCCAGTCGATGAGGTACATAGTGCCGTCCTCCTTCACGATAATGTTGGAGGGACGGAAATCACCATGGCAGAGCTTAAAGTGCTTCGGCATAGACTCGAGACGTGTCAGCAGCTCATATCTCGTGGCGGCATCGATGGTATTGAGGCCGTTGATCTGGTATGTCAGCTTTCCCTTCATTTTCTCCAGCAGCGGTGCCTTCTTTGCGAAAATACTGAGCTGCAGATCCACCATCTTCTCGACATACTCATCCTGCTTCTCCGGATGCTCATCCATCAGCTGCAGCAGGGTCTTGCCCTCGATATATTCCTTCTCGATTACCCATCTGCCCTCTTCATCCTGGGAAACACCCAGAACACCGGCCACATGCACGCCATCGATCTCTTCCACTCTTGCGGTCACGAACGCTTCATGCAGTACCTCGGACTTCGGGAATCCCGCGTCAAATACCTTGTAAGCTTTTCCATTTTCTACGTAAACACTCTTGGGTCCATTCTTGGAAATCAACTCTTTTGCCATAATAAATCTCCTTTTAGTACAGCGTTCAAGTCACCTTTACTGATACCTGTATTCTACTACATTCGTGTTCAAAATGAAATACAATCCGATGCAAAAAACGCACCCCGGAAAAATTTTTTTCCGAGATGCATTCGAGATTACACATTAAATCCGTTACTGGAATTTGAACACGCCGCAGCCATATGCCGCAAGCGGATATTCGATATGGTAGGGCTGACCGTCGCACTCGCCCTTCTTCGCCGTAAAGACAACCTTCCGGCCCTGTCCCTTGGCCGCACCCTCCTCATCAAAGATCAGGGTATACTTTCCGGCATGCGGTACACCCAGCATGTAATCCGGCCGCGCCACCGGGGTCATGTTGATGGTGAAGGCCAGCTTCTCCTGGGTGCTGGCGGCCTTCCGGATGAAGCTGAAGATCGAACGGTCCGCATCATCCGCATTGATCCACTGGAAGCCCTCCCAGGAATCATCCAGCTCATACATGGCCGGGTACTTCTTATAAAGATGCAGCAGCTCCTTCACAAACTTCTGAAGCGACGCATTCAGCGGCTCCTGGCAGAGATACCAGTCGAGGGCCACATCCTCATTCCACTCATGGAACTGGCCGAAATCCTGTCCCATGAACAGAAGCTTCTTTCCCGCATGACCGAACATGAAGAGATAGCCGCACTTCAGGTTCTTGAACTTATCCGGCAGCTCTCCCGGCATTTTGTTGATCATGGAGCACTTGAGATGCACCACCTCATCGTGGGACAGCACCAGGATGAACTTCTCCGATGTCGCATAGCTCATGCCGAAGGTCATCTTGTGGTGACTGCCCTTCCGGAAATAAGGATCCAGCTTCATGTAGTCCAGGAAATCATGCATCCAGCCCATGTTCCACTTATAGGTGAAGCCCAGACCATCGTCCTCCGGCCGGGTGGTTACCTTGGGCCAGGCAGTGGATTCCTCCGCAATGATGATGGTGCCGTCCTTCCGACCCCGCACCAGAGAATTCAGGTGTTTAAAGAACTCAATGGCCTCCAGATTTCCGTTTCCGCCGTAGCGGTTCGGCACCCACTGGCCGTTCTCCCGGCCATAGTCCAGATACAGCATGGAGGCCACCGCATCCACGCGCAGACCGTCGATATGATACTCATCATACCAGTAAAGCGCATTGCCGATGAGGAAGTTCTTCACCTCATTCTTGGAATAATCGAAAACCTTCGTGCCCCAGTCCGGATGCTCGCCGAGACGCGGATCCGCATACTCGTAGGTGGCGGTGCCGTCGAACTCCGCCAGTCCCTGGGCATCCTTCGGGAAATGCGCCGGTACCCAGTCCAGAATCACGCCGATGCCGTGCTTGTGCAGGTAGTCCACCATGTACATGAACTCCTTCGGTCTGCCGTAGCGGGCCGTCGGTGCGTAGTAGCCGGTAACCTGATAGCCCCAGGAAGCATCCAGCGGGTGCTCCGCAATGCCCATCAGCTCCACATGGGTGTAGCCCATTTCCGTGCAGTAGGCGGTTAATGCCTTCGCCGCATCACGATAATTCATGAAGCCGTTGTGTACCTCGTCCGCCGTGCGCTTCCAGGAGCCGAGATGCACCTCATAAATGGACATCGGCTTCTGATAGGTACTGCCCTGGGCCCGGTTCCGCATCCAGTCCCCGTCCTCCCAGTGGTAGCCGCTGATGTCTGCCACCTTGGACGCTGTGCCGGGCCGGAACTCCGCCGAGAAGGCATACGGATCCGCCTTATACAGCTGCTCCCCGTTCTGGGTCCAGATCACATACTTATAGATCTCGCCCTCCTGCATGCCCGGCATGAAGCCCTCAAAAATGCCGCTGGTCTCCAGCGGAAGCATGTAATTGGCCTCCGGATTCCACTCATTCCGGTCACACACAATGGAAACCGCCTTGGCATGCGGTGCCCAAACCGCAAAATGAACGCCCCGCTTTCCCTCCAGCACTGCCGGATGGGCACCCATCTTCTGATAAATCTTGTAATGCTGTCCCTGCCCGAAAAGATACCGGTCAAACTCCGTGATAAACACCGGATCAAGCTGCTGCGTCGTCTCTGCCATCTTCTGCACCGCCGGCTTCTCCGCCGCTCTCCGGTGCACGCGCTTTCCCGTATCCTTCTGCTCCGCTTTCCTTCTCGCCATATATCCTCCCTGCGCTTTCGCGCTTTACCTTCCTTCTCGGCTTCCTTGCCGTTTTTTCAGTTTCATGTCGGCACTATTCAGGCCGGCATTCTCACTAGGCTCACTCGACTCTGATGAGATATCCCGTGTTTCCGGGCAGCTGCAGCCGCAGCACGCCGTCCTCTGCCTGCCAGGTCTCCCCCGTCAGAAGCTCCCGACAGAGACTGCCGCCCGCCGGCAGCGTTATGCAAATGTCTTCGGCCCGGTCTTCGTTGTTGAGCACCGTCAGAATGCTCGCCGCACCATCCTGTACCCGGGCATACGCCCATTGTCCACAGCGCAGCAGAAGCTCCCGATATTCGCCGCCTTGCAGCGCCGGATTTTCCTGATAAGCCTCACAAAGCGCCGCTATGTAGTCTGTGAATGCATTCGGTGCCATGGCCGGATCGGAAATGGGCGGCCGCATGGGCGAATCATCCCAACCGTCCCGCTTCCGTCCCCGCATGCCGAACTCACCGCCGTAATACAGAGACGGGTGTCCCGGCAATGTAAACATTGTGAGATAGCAGAGCGGCAGGTGGGCCTGATTTTCCAGCTTGTCCGGCAGCCTGTCCACATCGTGGTTTTCCAAAAAAGTGTAGAGGCCTCCGGCGATCTGCAGGTTCCGCCGTAAATTGTGTGCAATTTCAAAAAAATTATGAGAATTGAAGCCTGAATAAATAGACTTATGCAATTCATAATTCGTCACAGAATGCAGCGTCTCCGGGTTCACCCAGCGGGCATATTCCCCATGAATTACTTCTCCCATCAGCCAGAAATCCGGCTTCCAGTCTGCCGTCTGTCGGCGCAAATCCTTCTGAAAGGACAGATCCAGTACATCCGCACAGTCCAGCCGCAGCCCGTCAATGTCAAATTCCCGCACCCAGAATTCTGCCGTGGAAAGCAGATAGTCCCGGACAGCGCCATTGGCAAAATTCAGCTCCGGCAGCTCCCAGGCACCGCGCCAGGCACTGTAGCTGAAGGAATCGCCTTTAGGAGAGCCCCAGGCGAAATTAATGCCCTTGTACCAATCCCGGTACGAAGACATTTCCCTCTTCTCCTGTATATCCCGGAAGGCGAAGAAACCGCGTCCCGTGTGGTTGAATACCGCATCCACCACCACCCGGATACCAAGGGCGTGGGCCCTGTCCACAAAATCCCGGAAATCCGCATTGCTGCCCAGCCTCCGGTCTATCCTCCTGTAATCTGTCGTATCATAGCCGTGACTGCCGGATTCAAAAAGCGGTCCGATATAAACGGCATTGACGCCGAGCGTCCTGAGATAGGGAAGATAAGCGGACAGTGCCGGGAAGCGGTGCCGAACAGGGCCATCCTCATTGATTTTTTCTGCGGAGACCATGCCAAGCGGATACATATGATAGAAAATCGCGCTGTCGTACCAGGCCATGTCGTTCCTCCAAAAATGCACTGAATTTCTTTTTGATATTATATCACTTTTTATGACTTTTTTCTCCCAACAATATAGGCAGATATGTCGAAAATCACTGCATTCATCAAGCCCCTCAGACAGAAAAAAGCCGAGCGCATTCCGCCGCCCGACTCTTTTTGTGTATTATCGTATGCTCAGTCCTTCTGCAGGGTCTCCACAAATTTCTCAATCCGGTCCAGCGCCTTCTTCAGGTCCTGGAGAGAATAGGCATAGGAGATTCGCAGGAAGCCCTCGCCGCAGTCGCCGAAGGCCGTTCCCGGCACCACAGCCACCTTTTCCTGACGCAGCAGACGGTTCGCAAATTCTTCACTGCTCATGCCGAAGCGCTTGATGCTCGGGAAGACATAGAAGGCACCGTAGGGCTCAAAGCAGTCCATGCCCATCGCCCGGAAGCGGTTCACCAGATACCGCCGCCGCTCATCATAGGATTCCTTCATCTGCTGCACATCCGCATCCCCGTTCCGAAGCGCCTCCACAGCTGCATACTGGGAGGTCGTCGGGCTGCACATGATGGCAAACTGGTGCAGCTTCAGCATTTGCTTCAGAATCAGCGCCGGTGCACAGGCATAGCCGAGACGCCATCCGGTCATGGCATAGGCCTTCGAGAAGCCATTGATATATACTGTCCGCTCCCGCATGCCCGGGAACTCGATGATGGAACGGTGCGCCTCCTTGTAGCTGAGCTCCGCATAGATCTCGTCCGTCAGGATGAACAGATCCTTCTCCTCCACGATCTCGGCAATTTTGCGAAGATCCTCATATTCCATGATGGCACCTGTGGGGTTGTTCGGGAAGGGCAGCACCAGAATCTTCGACTTGTCGGTAATCTTCTCCAGCAGCTTCTCCGGCGTCAGACGGAACTCGTCCTTCTCCTCCAGCTCGATGATCACCGGCACGCCGCCCGCCATCCGCGCACAGGGCACATAGGACACGTAGCTCGGCTGCGGAATCAGCACCTCATCACCCGGATTCAGCATAACGCGCATGGCAATGTCGATCGCCTCGGAGCCGCCGACCGTCACCATGGTCTCCGTCAGCGGATCGTAGCTCACGCCGTGCTTCCGCTTGATATAGGCACAGATCTCCTCACGAAGCTCCTTGAGGCCCGCATTGGAGGTATAGAAGGTGCGTCCCTTCTCCAGCGAGTGAATGCCTTCCTCGCGGATATGCCAGGGTGTGTCGAAGTCCGGCTCGCCCACGCCCAGTGAAATCGCATCCTTCATCTCGGCCACAATGTCGAAGAACTTCCGGATGCCGCTGGGCTGTACATCAACAATCGTATCGTTCAGCGGATTTCTCATGGTGACACCTTCATCCTTTCGTCCTGCTTCGGCTGCTCAATGACCGTGCCGTGGTCCTTATAGCGCTTCAGCACGAAATGCGTTGCGGTAGACAGCACGGAGTCCATCGGGCTCAGCTTCATGGACACGAAGTTTGCCACCTCCTTCATGGTCTTTCCCTTGATCATCACGGTGAAGTCAAAGGCACCGCTCATGAGATAGAGTGCGTCCACCTCCTCATACTGGTAGATCCGCTCTGCAATGGAGTCGAAGCCCATGCCGCGCTGCGGTGTCACCTTTACCTCGATCAGCGCATCTACTCGCTCATCCTTCGTCTTGTCCCAGTTGATCAGCGTATGATAACCGCAGATAATGTGCTCCTGCTCCATCTTCTCGATCTCAGCTGCCACCAGTGCCTCATCCTCACCCAGAATCTGTGCAATGTCCTTCACGGTGAGTCTTGCGTTCTTCTCTATGATCGTCAGAATTTTTTCTCTCATCTTGTTCTGCTCCTCTATGCCAATGTCTTCGTTTCTGCTTTACGGGTCTCTCCCGCACCTTCTGGTATGCCGCATGCTTAAAGCGCGATGCTCAGCTTCTCCAGCTCATCCTCCTGCTCACTTGTCAGGAAGGCCGGCTCCCGGCTGTCCGTGCGGACCCGCTTTTTGTCCTTCTCAATCCGTCCGAATACAGCGGCTTCCAAGCCCCGGGCCCGAAGGTCCTCACAGAGCTGAAAGCCGCTTCCCGCGACAGCGAGAAAGCAATGCTCCGCCGCCAGCCGGTAGGGATTCAGCCCGAAGAGCTCACAGAGCTCCACCGTGATCTGCTGAAGCGGAATGCGGTCCAACCGGAATCGGCAGCCGGGACCGGGAGAACGGCGTTTTCCCGTTTCCTCATCTACCCCGTCCTCAGAAAGGAGATTCCAGAGCGCCGCCAGGACGCCGCCCTTGCCCACAGGGCAAACAGCGGAAACCGCATACCGCTGCCGAAAGCCCGGAAGCACATCCGGCAGAAATCCGGTGATGAGCTCGCCCGCATTCTGCTTCGCCCGGACATCCTTTTCCCAAAGCGGCGCCGGTGTGTTGTCCTCCGTGTGCAGCAGGAGACCGTCCGCCGAAAGCATTTCACCCTCCAGCCGAAGGATGGGCAGGGACAGAAGACGGCGGATTTCTTCATTGAGATAACTGCCGGAAAAGCGCTGCCGGATCTCTGCGGGCCGCTCCTCCAGAAGCCGGAGGGAGCCCAGCGTACCGGGATAACCGATGAGCAGCAGATCCTGCCCCGGCGACAGATTGTTCATTGGGTGCCTCCTTTACAAAGACTCTGATACGGATTCATCTCGAGCTTGTAGCTCTCGATGAACTTGCCTGCGGCAAGCAAGCATCTTCGATGCATGTCAGCTCGTTACGAAGTTTGCCTGATGCAAACTCCTTCACTCTCGTCACTAAGGCATCTAACGGGCGCCCCGATAGCCAAGCTATCGCTGAGCCCGTTAGATAACAAAAATGGTAGCCTCTCGGCTACCAATTTACTTCTTCTCATCAAGATAAAATACTTAACAGACTCGGAAGAACCATTGCCAGCACCATAACCAGAACCAGTATGATGACAATGGCCGCGGATATATTCTTTTTCTGCTTCGGACTTAACATAATCAAAACTCCTATGACTAAAAAACCAATGGCAGTATTGTATAACTTTTCCGGATTTATGACAAGCCCTGCGATTTTGAATTTAGCGAATCTTAAGGATTCGCCGTCCTGTCCTTTATTTCACTGCCAGAATCGCGTCAATGACCGCCCCACGGAAGCCCTTCTCCTCCAGCACGGCCACACCCTTGATGGTGCTGCCGCCGGGAGAACAAACCGCATCCTTCATGGCTGCGGGAATGGTGCCTGTAGAAAGCTGCAGCGCCGCTGTGCCCTGAAGCATGCCGGACACCAGCTGATAGGCCGTCTGCCGGGGAAGTCCCCGCAGCACGCCCGCATCGGCCATGGCCTCCGTGAACATTGCGGCATAAGCCGGCCCGCATCCCGCAATGGTACCCGCAATGCCGAGCTTCTCGGTCTCCACCGGCACCACCAAACCGACCTTCGACAGAAGCCCGGTCACAAAAGCATATTCCTCATCCGTGAGCGAATGACGGCTCTCCGTCACAAAGATGCCCTTGCCCACGGCCACCGGCGTATTGGGAATGGTGCAGAGCACATGGGTCTCCTTCGGCAGCAGAGCCTCATAAGAATCAAAATAGAGTCCCCAAGTGACCGTAACCAGAAGCTTACCGGCAAGCTTCGAAAGGATCGGTGTCAGCACCTCCTGAACCTTTCCGGGCTTCACCGCCACAAAAATAAGCTCCGCCGCATCCGCTAGCTCTGCCGCAGATCGGCAGGCCTGCACACCGCCCATTGCCGCGCAGCGGTCCTGCAGCTTCTCAAATCGTCCGGCGCAGGCATAGAGCTGTGACGGCTGCACCGCACCGCTCTTCAAGAGTCCCTCTGCGATGGCCGAGCCCATATTGCCAAAGCCGATAAAGCCGATTTTTGTGTCCTTCAGATCCTTCATATTCTGCCTCCCGCTTCTGTCCATTGCCGATGATCCGCACCGCAGCCGCGATGTTTCCGAAGATTATAGCACCGTATCGGCAGCCTGTCACCTTCCTTCCGGATCCGCCAATGCCGCAAACAGCGCAATTCCCTTCTCCAGCAGGGCATCCGGAAATTCGTAGCCTGCGGTATGAAGCGACGGCGTGTCCTCACCGGCACCGAGGCCGAAGAAGGCGCCGTTACAGTCCTGCAGATAATAGCCGAAGTCCTCGGACCAGCGCATAGGCTCCGGCAGCTCCCGCACATCCATATTGAGAGCGGCTGCCGCGGCCCTCACGCTGAAAACATTATCCTCATGGTTCTCCGTGGCGGGGAAGCGCTCATGCTCCGCGATATCCAGCTTGAGACCATGCTCCCGGGCGCAATTCTCCGCCAATGACCGGCAGCGCTGCAGCAGCGTCTGAAAGCGTTCCTCCCGCTCGCCCCGCAGGGTGAGGTAAAGGCTGCCTTCGCCGGCAGAAACACCGTATTTCTCACTGCCGAGCTTCATGCCCACCACTGTCAGCATGAGAATCTCCCCGGGTCTTCGCAGCTCCTCCGCCGCCTCCGACAGCTGCAGCAGAAGCGCCGCCATGGGGAGCGCCGGGTTGCTGCCCTGCTCCGGATAAGCGGCGTGGCTGGTCTTTCCCGTGAAATGAAGCGACAGCCCTATGGAGGCACAGGCGAAGGTACCATGCCGCAGCAGCACCTGTCCCAGCGGATATCCGGGAATGTTGTGAAGGCCGTAAATCTCGGAAATCTGTTTCTCTTCCAGAAGCTCCCGGCAGAGCAGCGCGCCCTCGCCGGTTTCTTCACCGGGCTGGAACAGAAGGTACACGTCCCGGCGCAGCTCCCGACCGCTCAGCTCCCGGGCCAGCCCCGCCAGAATGCTGCTGTGGCCGTCGTGCCCGCAGTAATGCCCCGGCGTCTGGCCGTCAATGCAGACCCCGTCCATATCCGCCCGGAAGGCGATCGGCGGCATTTCCGGCTGCGCCGCCCTCTTCACGGCATAGAACCACTTGCCCCGGTCCTCCACCGTGAAATCGCTCTCCTCCCGGATATAGTTCATCAGTATTTCCCGGGTCTTCACCTCCGCCATGGAAGCCTCCGGATGCATGTGCAGCAGCAGCTGCAAAGATTCTGGGGTTATTGTTTGTCTCATTTCGCAGAAACCTCCACTGCCTTTCCGCTAAAGGCTACGCCATACTTGAATATCTTCTGAATCCCCTTCATGCGCAGCTCTGCATCGTATTCCTTACTTTCGATCTGTTCCAATGCCTTTTGCGACAATTTCTGCAGCTGCTCCCTTGTACAGCCCTTTTCTGCCTTCAATTCTATGAGAATACCCGGCTGTCTTCCATCCTTCGGCAGCAGCTGAATATCATAGCGTCCATTGCCGGATTCCCGGTTCGAGGTAACATACATGTTGCCGAACAATGCGCAAATCCCCAGCAAAAAGCCGTGATAGAAATTTTCACCGGCCGCATCAAAAGCACTGACAGACTGGATCAAAAACAACTGCAGCTGCTTTTGCAATGCCTCATGATCACCGGAGAAAAGCGCCTCCTGAATGGCGGTCACAGATGACTCTATTGCCGGGTCCTTCAATTTTTCCAGAATTTCCTTGTTGTAAACATATCTGATTTCCTTGTTCGGTATAGCCACTTGGCACAGGTATTCACCAGCCGCAGACAAATCTGTTCTGACCGGCTTCAGGTATCCGGAAACCAGCAAAAAACTGTATACAGAAGCTCTGCTTCGCTGAAGTTCGGGATAAATGACACTCGTGTCAATGCAGCTGGTCACAGTTCCCCCCTGCAGAAGCGTCAGAAGCTGTCGGCATACTTCTGAATCCGCCTGGGACAGCACCTCAGAAATAATGTCGTTGCTGCTGGTGGAAAGCCAATAGGGCCGCGGTTCGCAGCCGGCGCTGAAATAATTGACCACAGACCAGGGATTATAGATTTCGGTTTCTCCGAAACGATAACCGTCATACCAATCCCGCAGCTCCGGCAGCCTGTCCTCCGCCCCGTAGTACGCCGCCATCTGCATTACCTCGTCCTCGGTAAAGCCGAAATAACTGCTGCATCGTCTGTCCAATACTGAATTCACTACAATATTGTTCAATCCGCTGAAAATGCTTTCCTTGGCAACACGCAAGATTCCCGTCAGAAATCCGAAAGCAAGGCTCCGGTTGTCCTTCAGCCCACCGGAGAAGAATCCCCGCATAAAGGAAACCGCCTCATCATAAAACCCTCTGCTGTATCCCTGCTGAATCGGCGTATCATACTCATCAATAATGATCACTGCCGGACAGTCATAATGCTTATGCAGCATCTGAGAAAGCAGCTTCAACGAAGAAAGAAAATCCGTTTCGTCTGCCATACCGAAGGTGATGCGCTGGTATGCTTTTCTTTCCGCTTCGTTGCAGGCCGCACTTTCGGCAAGC
>CAZJQX010000021.1:21016-27525 GCA_964548305.1 uncultured Lachnospiraceae bacterium | reverse complement strand
GATCGCCGTGCTGCTGTGGCTTTTCTACAGCATCATAAATCGGAAGTAAGATAATTAGGAGAAACAGAATGAAAACCTGCGAACTGATTGTGCCCTGTCATTTCGGCCTGGAGGCCGTGACCAAGAAGGAGGTCATTGATCTGGGTTATGAGATCACTGAGGTGACGGACGGACGTGTATGCTTCACGGGAGATGCCGAAGCCATCACCAGAGCCAATGTGTTCCTGAGAACCACAGAAAGAGTACTGTTGAAGGTGGGCTCCTTCCGGGCGGTGACCTGGGAGGAGCTGTTTCAGGGCACCAAGGCGCTTCCCTGGGAGGACTATCTTCCGGAAGACGCCAGCTTCTGGGTAACCAAGGCCAGCACCATTAAGTCTCAGCTCTTTTCCACAAGAGATATCCAGTCCATCATGAAGAAGGCAATGGTGGCCCGCATGAGCGAGGCCTACCATAAGGAATGGTTCTCGGAGCACGGCGCGAAGTATCCGGTCCGGGTGTTCCTGCTGAAGGATGAGGTAACGGTATGCCTGGATACCACGGGAGAGTCACTGCACAAGAGAGGCTATCGTCTCAAGATGGGCAAGGCGCCCATTACGGAGACACTGGCAGCCGCATTGATTCTGCTGTCCGGCTGGCGGGATGACCGTCCCTTTGTGGATCCCATGTGCGGTTCCGGTACATTCCCCATTGAGGCCGCCATGATTGCCGCCAACATTGCACCGGGAATGGATCGCGCCTTCGTTTCCGAGGCCTGGACAAATCTCATCGACAAGCAGCATTGGTATGACACCATTTCGGAGGCCAATGAAGCGGTGGATGAGGAGCTGCTGCAGACAGGCATCAATCGCTTCGGCAAGAAGGTGGATATTCAGGGCTATGACATTGACCCGGAGATGGTGGCGGTCTGTCGTGAAAATGCGGCCCGGGCAGGTGTGGATAAAATCATTCATTTCCAGACAAGGGATGTGGCGGATCTGTCACACTCAGGGCACAGAGGCTATATTCTGTCCAATCCTCCCTATGGTGAGCGTATTGAGGACAAAAGAAATCTTCCGCTGCTCTATACGGAGCTGCGGGAGGCCTATGATATCCTGAAAACCAGGGGATGGAGCATGCATCTCATAACCGCCTGGGATATGGCGGAGAAGTATCTGCGGAAGGCAGATAAGAACCGGAAGATCTATAACGGCATGATGAAAACCTATTTCTATTCCTACAATGCCCGTCCGGTGAGTGCGCCTCGCACGGCAGAGGGAACAAAAAAGCCGGGTTCGGCGCGAAAATGATGAAAATGGTCAGCACCGCATCGCTGCAGTGCTGACCATTTACATGTATTTAGACTCAAATGCAGACACCGGGAGCGGCGGGGAAAAGTAGTAGCCCTGGAAGGCATCGCAGCCCATTTCCGTGAGGGACTGCACCTGCTCCTGGGTTTCCACACCCTCTGTGATCACCGACATATTCAGGGCATGGGCCAGCTCCAGAACGGACCGCAGGATAATGTGGCTTCGCTGCGGATTTTCGGTCTTTTGCAGAAAGCCCATGTCGATCTTCAGGATGTCGGCGCAGATGTCCTTCAGCATATTCAGTGAAGAATAGCCGCTGCCGAAATCATCGATTTCAATCAGAAAACCTGCTTTCTGCAGCCGCAGAAGCTGTCGCCGCAGGTCCGGAACATCCTGCGTCAGAGTACTCTCGGTGATCTCCAGATTCAGCATGGCGGGCGGAATGTCATAGCGCTGTGTCAGCTCTGTGAAATGCCGGCAGATATCAATATAGAAGAAATCCCTTGCGGAAATGTTGACGGAAATGTGATAATTCTGCAGTCCGCAGCAGCGCCAATCCCGGAGCTTCCGAGCGGCCTGCTCCCAGATGGCCTCGTCCAGTCGATGGATGAGGCCTGTTCTTTCGAATAGGGAAATGAATTCGCCGGGAGGCGTCATTTTCTGATCCGGGTGAATCCAGCGCGCCAGAGCTTCTGCGCCCAGGAGCCTTCCGTCAACAGAAATTTGAGGCTGAAGATAGATCTGGAATTCTCCATTCTGCAGTGCCCGCTCGAAGGTGCCGGTGATTTCTCTGTCGTGAATGACCTGACGCAGCATCTCCGGCTTGTAGAAGGCCACGCATTGCTCCAGACTCTCATGGATGGTTTTCATCGCGATCAGCGCCTTGTCGCACATGGATGCCACGGATTCCAGGGGATCGCTGACGGCATAGATGCCGTAGGAAATTTTGATGCGATAGGTGGGACTTCCCAGTGTGCGCTGCAGAGTTTCGGTGCATTCGGTCAGCAGATCCAGCGGAAAATATTCCTTCTGAATCAGAAGTGCGAATCGGTCATCCGACAGCTTTCCGTAAAGAATGTGCTCCTGATCCGGCCAGTTTTTGAAAAGCTCGGCCTCGGCACACAGGAGAGACGAGGCTTTTTCCCGGCCGAAAAGCTCGTTAACCAGCTTGAATTCGGAGATATCGGAGCAAAGCATGAGATAGTTGCCGGGCTCGTTCTGCAGCCTTTCTGCACATCGCTCTTCAAAATACTTTCGATTCCAGATTCCGGTCAGGTCGTCATGAGTAGACTGATGCCATGCCTGCAGGATGCTGCGCCAGTTTTCCGGCAGCTTTGCTTTTTTTTCGGGAAGAAGGGAATCCAGAATGGAAAGTATCTGTGTATCTGACATTGCTCTGCCTTTCTGTTGTTTGTTCAGTGTACATGCTTTAGCATATACCAATCACCCAAAGATTATAGACATAACGGGACAGAAAAATCAATAGGCCTGCTTTGGGGTATAATAATACCAACCTCCAATCGCCGGATTTGGTTCTAAGCTTTGGAGCTTGGTATAAAATGCAGTACTGCGTTTTTGTGCAAAATTTAAATCTCTTAAATTATAGGATTTGAGAAATTAAATACAGCCTTAAAAATTATAGTAAGCTGTGACTAAACGGATTATTACGCGAATTTAATTGCAATTCATAAAATGCGATGTTACTATACAGCTGAAAAGAATTGAATTGTGTGATTTTCGAAATTTATACTTTTTGAAATCCGAAATTCACACAAAACATATCTTTGTATAAATCAAGGACTGCCTCAAGCTTGCAGCAGGAATTCTCGTGGTACTGCCATGGATTCCAGCGGCAGGCTTAGTGCAGTATATGGAGAATTCTGCAATCTGACAATGAAGCACGCAGGATAAAAGAGTTGAGAACAAATAGGAAGGGAGAAAATGATGAAAAGGAGAATGACGGGAAGAATGAAGGCAGCGGTGTCTGCACTTCTGGTTTCCAGCATGGTGCTGAACCCTTGGTACGGCATTGACCTTGCGATCGGTGCGGAAAAGAGTTCCACCGGCATCAGCGTCAGCGGTCTTGCCGGCAGCACCGTAAAAGTAAATCTTGAGAGTAGTTCGCTTCGACAGGAAGCGCTGAATGCAATCCGCGAAAGTGAGCCGGTGGAATTTGAGCGTTTCCTGTCTACCGATGCCGATACCGATGCGGCTTTTGAGAATCTGTTGAAGGATCCGAATCCGTATTATACGGTGAATATCTGGACAGCTGATGACGAAGCCCTTTTTGAGGAAGAAGGCATTAGCGTACAGATTCTCGTGCAGAAGGATCTCTCTGGCGAAGAGGCAGAAGAAATTGCCACGGCAAGCAACCTGAAGAAGACCGGTGTCAGATTTGACGCAAATGTCAAGAATCGTAAGGACAAGGAAATTGTTTTCTATCCTGAGGGCGGCACGCTCGACAATCTGATCGCTGACTTCCAGACTGATGAACTCATCCACGACAGTGCGCTCGATGAGGAAGAGACCGCGATTGAAATGGATAACAGCGATTACATGCTGACCGGTGAAGAAAAGATTACCATTCTCTACATGAATACCGGTAAGAAGAGCCATAGCTTTAAGCTCTCCATTGACGGCAAGAGTTATGCTTCCTCTGTGAAGGTGGCCGGCACCAACAGTGCTGCAAAGTCTGTGTTCAACAAGCTGAAGGCCATCATGAAGGGCGAGGACACCACCGAAGAACAGACCCTCGAGGCCGCAACGGTTAATGTTTCCGAGTCCGCAAGTGCGGCTGAAGCTGCCGAGACAGAAAAGTTTGAAGCCAAAGCTGATTCGGAGCAGAAGGAAGCAGCTGCGGAAACCGTTGAGACGGCAGAGGAAGCAAAGAAGGATGCGACAGAGCCTGAGCTTCAGAATGGGGACGGAGATTCGACCACGATCCGAATGGGTGCCTTCACCCTTGATCGGTTCTTAGATGAGGCCGAGACTGAAGAAGTAAAGACTGCGGAAAAGGAAGAAGAGCCGGAAAGCAAGGAAGAGAAGGCGGACGAAGTCAAGGATACAAAGGAAACAGAAGCGAAGGAAGCAGCTGTCAGTGCAGAGACTGCTTCAGAAGCTTCCGAAGAGAATACCACAGAAGCTGTAAAGGAAGAGAAAGAAACAGCGGCTGAGAGCGCAGCAGAGACAGCAGAGAGCAGTACGGCGGCAGACACAGAGAGCGTTGCTGCTGCAAACGCAAAGACAAGTGCAGCCGCTGCAGAAACGACTGCGGTTGCAGAAACAAAAGCAGCAACTGCTTCAGAAATCGGAAGGCCCCTCACCGCCATGGATGAGAGTCTGGCAGCGGAGCAGAAGGCATTGCTGCAGGAGATAGGTGCAGAGGACATCGCAGGAGAGCTCAAGTCTGCCAAGGTCGTACAGTATACACTGGGCGATCTGACCGACGAGTTCCTGTCTGCGACACTGACCGATGCCGACGGAAATGATGCGTACATCGTGCGTGCATATCCGATTGATGACGATTCCATCGGCGAGGGCTGGACGCTGCATGCGACGGAAGTGGTGCGCGAGGGCGAGGAAGCGCAGACCGCCGAAGAATCGACGGAGATGGATGAAGCAGTAAAGGAGGCGCTGGAGGCCAATGATCTCTATGATCACTCCGCATCTCTGGATATCTATTTTGAAGACCAGGATGGAAATGAAGTCGAGCCGAACGGTGCTGTTCGTGTCGAGATCGAGGTGAGTACAGCAGTGCTGCCGGAGGATGTAGATCCGGATACCATGAAGATCTATCATCTGGAGGAAAATGACGGCGAGATCACAAAAGTGGCCAAAGTTGCGGTATCCGGGGATGTCAAGGCACTGGACAGTGAAGGCGAGACCATCAGCAAGAAAGAAGCTGTGGTGACGGAAATCGCTGCAGTAGATGAGGAAACAGAGACTGGGGAAACAGCAGCTGCAGAAGCCTCTGCAACAGAGGCAAAACGATTCTCTGATGAGGTTGCGGCCGTAAAGGCAAGCTTTGAGGTAAAGAGCTTCTCGACCTTTACGATCAGCTGGAACGGAAAAGATTATGTTCTGGAGGGAAGCACAGAGAATTATAAGGTGAAGATCACCTATAACGGCGCAGCGAAGCTGCCGGAGGATGTAAGTCTCGAGCTGACGGAAATTGATCCGGCAAGCGAGCAGTATCAGGAGCTGGTAGAAAAGGCAACAGAAAAGGTGCAGACGGAAAAGCCGGAGGTGCAGAGCATCGATTCCACGGGCTTCGTAGACATTTCCCTGAGGTCCGGAACGGAAGAAATCGAGCCGTCGAACATCGTGGCAGTAGAGGTGACGCCGAAGACTGCGCTTTCTCTTGAAGAAACAGTTTCCATGGAGGCTGTACACTTTGAGAGTGATGGTGTGGCACTTCTGGAGAGCACACTGAAGAAGGAAACAGACAGCACGGTGCTCAGCTTTGAGACCGATTCCTTCTCGATTTACGGATTCATCGGTACCCATACCGGAACCAAGCCTGTTGAAACCAACTATGTTATCACGGTAAGTGACGACGGAAAGAGAGCTGATACCGTAGAGCTGTATTATTACGATGATACAACGGAAGGAACAGGAGATGATGGACAGGGAGAGTGGAAATCATCAGATACAAGCGTAGTAACTGTTGTGAAAGATACCGAGCCGCAGAAACCGAAAGTGCCTGATGGACAGAAGCTGAGAGACGGATTGGATATAGATAAGATCACATCCTCTGCAAAAATCACAGCAGTGCAAAAGAGTGACGATCCTGTAACCATCACCTATACTTCCAACAATCTGAAAAATGAAGGCGGATCTCCGAAGGAAGAGACCTATTCCGTGAAGGTCATCCGTCGCGGAAATCTGGAGTGGAGCAGAACAACAGAGAGACACAGAAATGTGGACAGCCTTGTGAAGATTCCACAGAACAAGCTGTATGGAACAAGCAATGTGTGGAAGTGGTCTGATGTAAAGGATCTGAATACAGATACCAAGGATTTTCAGAAGGTTTGGGATGGAAACTACAACCGGAACTATGATTATATAGACGATTATCTGGATGGTGGAAGAAGCTGGATGCGAGTGGATAAAGAGACGGCAACCTCCACAACATTCAGCTATGCAACATGGTGGCATGACGTAAAGGGTTCGAATACCGAAGCAGCAACTATGCGAAGATTTAGGGCGGAATATACAATCCCG
>CAZJQX010000021.1:0-20916 GCA_964548305.1 uncultured Lachnospiraceae bacterium | reverse complement strand
TTCCGACGGGCTTCCGCAGCGATGTAATGCCGTATGTACTGACCGTTGGCGTGGCACTGGCCGGTGCGGCGCTGATCCTTCTGGAGACAGCACGCAGAAGAAGATACGCTGAGCGATGAGAACAGGTTTGGAGTAGAGGTTCAGACTTGATTGGTAGTTCGGACACGGGAGCGTGCAGGCACGGCGCGTGTCCGAATCTGGAGGACAAAGATGAAAATCCTGAAAAAAATAGTGAGCATCGCGGCAGCGGGCATGATGAGCGTAATGCTGGCCTTCAGTGCGATGGCAGCAGAGAGTCAGCTCGATTTCAGTAAGCTGAAGGCAACGGTTTCGGTGACGGGCGCAAGCTTTTCTGATGAGACCTTTAGTCTGACGCTGCAGAGTGTGGACGGTGCACCGATGCCGGCAGACAGCACGGATGGCATAAAGCGTTACCAGACGGGTGTGTTGAACAGCCAAAACCGAAGTGAGACAGTATCGCTAGGCTCGATTGCTTATACGCAGCCGGGCATTTACAAGTACAACCTGACCGAGACGGCGGGAAGTACCACACGGATGACATATGATTCGACCGTCTATCACATTTTCGTAAAGGTGGTAAACGGCGATACAGATGGTCTCAAGCTGGAATCCATGTGGGTTTCGAAGAACGACAGCGGCGAGAAGCTGAGTGCGATCAGCTTTGAGAATACGAAGTCGGCCGGTTCATCCGGCGGCGGAGGCGGCGGGGGCGGTTCCAACACCTACCATAGCGTGACACCGAATGGCAGCACCGGCACAACAACGTCGGAGGGCGGCCAGGTGCTCGGTGTAAATCGTGGTCCTGTGGGTGAGCTCATTGAAGCTGTGGCCGAGAGTCCTGTTGGGCAGGTGCTTGGTGCGACCCGTAAGGCAGTCCAGACTGGGGACAGCAGCACGATGATGGGCATGGGACTTGGCTTTCTGGCCTGTCTTGCTGTTCTCGGATGCTGGTGCATTGTGTATAGAAAACAGAAGCGTTCTCATTAAGAAGAAAAGCATCTCTTCGGAGGTGCTTTTTTCTTTTACTTCCGTAGATTCTTTTGGCTGAGGAAATGCTGATTTGATCAGCGCTGCTCTAATGACGGCGCCGTGAACAGCAGCGATTTCCGCATTGAATCGCTTTTGGGGGCATGATAGAATATATCTATATATCGATGTGCTGTTAAACAGCAGTTGTCAGAAACAGGAGAGTCTATGAGAATCATTTTTGCGACGCATAATCAGGGAAAGCTCCGGGAAATCCGGCAGATCCTGTCGGATATTTCTTCGGAAATTCTGGCGAAGTCTGAGCTGGGCATTACATTCGAACCGGCAGAAACGGGCAAGAGCTTTGCGGAAAATGCGGAGCTGAAGGCCGTGGGCATCCGGAATTATATGAAGGAGCATGACATGCTGCAGGCCGGAGATGTGATCATGGCGGATGACTCCGGCCTCTGCGTGGACTGGCTTCGCGGCGCCCCCGGCATTTACTCGGCGCGCTATCTGGGAGAGGATACCAGCTACGAAATTAAGAACGCCCACATTATCGAAAAGCTGAAGTATGCCGAGGGAGAGGAGCGGGCGGCTCACTTCACCTGCAATATCTGCGCGGCTTTTGCGGATGGACGGATTTTCCACACGGAGGGGCAGTTCCCGGGGCAGATTGCGAAGGAGCCCGGCGGAACAAACGGCTTCGGCTATGATCCGATCCTCTATCTTCCGGAATACGGAAAAACTTCTGCGGAGCTCAGTCCCGAAGAGAAAAATCAGATTTCCCATCGGGGCAAGGCACTCCGGGAAATGCGGCGGCTTCTGAAATCGGTACAGGAAAATGATGAGAAGCTGAAGGCGCGGAGCACCAGCCCGGCGAGCCGCGGAAAAAAGCTGTTGGTGGTCAGTGATTCCCATCGCTATGATGAGAAGCTGCTGTCCGTGATTGAAGCGGAGAAGCCCTTTGATGCGCTGATCCATCTCGGGGATGTGGAGGGCTCGGAGACCCGGCTTATGTATGCCGCCGGTGCCGGTGTGCAGTGCTGCTTTGTCGCCGGAAACAATGACTTCTTTTCGCAGCTGCCGTCGGAGATGGAGGTAAGCTTCTGCGGCACCCGCTGCTTCCTGACCCATGGGCATGCCTATGGTGTGGGCATGGATGTACAGCGGCTGGCGGACGAGGCCGTAAACCGGAACTGCAGTGTGGCTATGTTCGGGCACACCCACCGGCCGTTTCTGAAGGTGGTTAATGGTGTGGTCTGCGTGAATCCGGGCAGCATCAGCTATCCCCGGCAGTCGGACCGGCGCTGCTCCTATCTGGTGATTTCCGTATCACCGAAGGGGGATTTTGAATTTCACGAGAAGTATCTGTAATAAGTAAGGAAATGCAGGGAGGCGTTCAGGATGGATTTCAGGGAACTTACCTATATCACCGCGGTGGCAGATAATCACAGTGTGACAGAGGCGGCGCGGAAGCTCTTCATTTCCCAGCCGTCCCTTTCCTATATCATTTCAAAGGTGGAGGAGGATCTGGGCGTCAAGCTGTTCAACAGAAAGACCAATCCCATTACCTTGACCTATGCGGGAGAGCGCTATGTGAAGACGGCGCGTCAGATTCTGGTGATGCGGGAAAATCTGCGCCGGGAGCTTTCGGATATCGGTCACGGCATGCGGGGACGCATCAATATCGGTATTCCCACGGAGCGTGCCGGATATATGCTGCCGAAGGTCATCGGCCCCTTCCGGGAAAAATACCCCAATGTGGAAATTCACCTGCAGGAATCCCGCTCCAAGGACATCATCAATAATCTGGTGAACGACAACATTGCCTTCTGTGTGCTGCCGGGCAGCGAAGAGGACCTGCCGGCAGGCATGAAAACGGAATACATCTATACAGAGAAGCTGTACCTGGTGGCGGGCAAAGGCATGATCACGGATCGCATGAAGCGGCAGAACGGCAGTGTGAATCTCCAGAAATGCGTGGAGCTTCCCTTCATTATCATGAAGCGGGGGCAGTATATCCGGAAGAAGACCGATGGGATCTTTCGAACCTATAATGTCATTCCCAAGGATGTCATGGAGGTTTCCAGCTGTATCTCGGCGGTGGAGCTGGCCAGTGCCGGGCTGGGCGTCACCATTGTGCCGGAGCGCGCCGTCATTGCCCTGCGGGGAAATCGGGACTTTGAGTGCTTCAACTACAGCTCCGAGGAGGACAGCTGGCCGGTGAATGTGGTTTACAAGGAGGATGTATACCTGGATCAGTCCGAGCGTACACTGATTGAAACCATGAAAGAAGTTTTTTCGAAAAAGGCTTGACAATACGAATGATATTCGCTAAGATGTATGAGTCGCTTAACGAAAGTGACGAATGAGTCAGTAGCTCAGCTGGATAGAGCAACGGCCTTCTAAGCCGTGGGTCGGGGGTTCGAATCCCTTCTGGCTCATTTTTCTGTTGATGATCACGAATGTACGAAGCATGCAGTGATTTGACAGCAGAATAAATACAAAGCTGTGGTGGGTATAGCGTAGCTGGTTATCGCGCCAGATTGTGGTTCTGGAGATCCTGGGTTCGAGCCCCAGTACCCACCCTTTTTTAATGCCGGCGGGCAGAATGCTTTAGGGCCATCGCCAAGCGGTAAGGCACAGGCCTTTGACGCCTGCATTCGTTGGTTCGAATCCAACTGGCCCTGCTGAGAAACAATCATATTATGAGACACTAGCTCAGTCGGTAGAGCACTTGACTTTTAATCAAGTTGTCGCGGGTTCGATTCCCACGTGTCTCATCCATTGCGGAAGCCTTGATTTTTCAGGGCTTCCTTTTTTGCGTGTTCGTGTTGATTTCCTAATGGCATTATAAATTTTCCCGTTTCTTTTTTGTCTTGCAGATACTGTTTTTTCCCGATAGAATGAGATTCATAACAATATCGTTCAGGTCCGGCGCGCAGTCTGCGGATATGGCAAAGCGACCTCTGCATTCAGGAGGTAAACAGATGAAGGTGACAAAGGGCGGCAAGGTTTCGGAGCTTCTGCGGGATATTCCGATTCCCGGAATGTTTCATGCGCAGCAGGTTTTTCCGGCGGATCGCATCACGGCGGAGGAAATTCCCGGCGTGGTGGAACGGGAGCTTTCTCAGAAAGTCTTTGCTTCGAAGATTAAACCCGGCATGCGGATTGCCATTACGGCGGGCAGCCGCGGCATTCGAAACGTGGATGTTATCACGAGGGCCATTGTGGACTTTGTGAAGAAGCGGGGCGCAGAGCCCTTTATTGTGCCGGCCATGGGAAGTCATGGGGGTGCGACAGCCGAGGGACAGCTGGAGATTCTGGAGAGCTACAACATTACCCCGGAGAGCATGGGCTGCCCCATAAAGTCCTCCATGGAGGTGGTGGAGCTGGGCGTTTCCTCGCGCGGCAAGACCGTGTATATGGACAAAAATGCCTACGAATCCGACGGCGTCATTGTTTCCTGCCGTCTGAAGCCGCACAATGCCTTCCGCGGCAAGGTGGAGTCCGGTCCGTGTAAGATGATGACCGTGGGTCTCGGCAAGCAGAAGGGCGCGTCGCTCGTGCATTCCGACGGCATGAATCACATTGCGGAGAACATTCCCACCATGGCGGAGGTGGTGATCAATTCAGGAAAGATTCTTTTCGCCATTCCCTGTCTGGAAAATGCTTACGACGAGACCATGAAGCTGGAGGCGATTCTGCCGGAAAACATTCTGACGAGGGAGCCGGAGCTGCTGCAGCTGGCCTTTCAGAACATGCCGTCCCTGCTGGTGAAAGAATGTGATGTACTAGTGGTGGATGAGATCGGCAAAAATTATTCCGGCACCGGCGTGGATCCCAACATTACCGGCACATTCTCAACGCCCTATGCCAGCGGCGGCATCAAGGTGCAGCGGACGGCCTTCCTGAACCTGTCTGAGGCCTCCCACGGCAATGCGCTGGGCACAGGCCTTGCCAGTGTCATCACGGCGAAGATTTTTGACGAGATGGATATCGAAAAGATGTATCCCAACTGCATCACCAGCACGGTGCTGGCGTCGGCGCGGATTCCGTGCGTGGTGGCGAATGACAAAGAGGCCATTCAGATCTGTATTCGCACCTGTAACGAGATCGAGATGGAGAAGGCCCGGGTGGTGCGCATTCCCAATTCGCTTCATATAGGACAGATCATGCTGTCCGAGGCCTATTATGAGGATGTTCTGGCAGGAAGATATCCCGGCGTCACCGCATTGGATGCCCCGGCAGCGCTGGAATTTGACGAAGAAGGAAATCTGGTCACGAAGACGGAGTGCGAGGAATGAGAGGGAAATGTCAGCGCGCCGAAGTGGCTGACGGAAACGACATAAAGAGTAATTCAAAAAGCCCGAGGTATATGGACCTCGGGCTTTTCTATGCGCTGAATGTAAGGAAAATTAGCGGTTAAACTGTGCTTTTTCCGCATTCTGTTCCAGCACGGAAAGCTCTGTCTCGGTGAGCTGCAGGGCCTCTGTGATACGGGCGAATTCCCTGGACAGGGTTGTATCGGAGACCGTCATATTGTCGGTATTGACGGTGATGCAGACGCCGGCCTCCAGCAGGGGACGGATGGGATAGTCCTCCATTTTCCCGAAGATTCGGGTGTGGAGGTTGCTGGTGGGACAGAGCTCCAGCGGGATCTGCGTCTTGGCCATCTCCTGCACCAGAGCGGGATCCTCCAGGCAACGGACGCCGTGGCCGATACGGCGGGCACCGAAGGACAGAGCGGCACGGATGCTGTCCGGGCCGGCAGCCTCACCGGCATGGATGGTATAGGGAATGTCCAATGCAGCCGCTCGGGCAAAGAGCGCCTGATAGTCCTTTGTGGGGAAGAGTGCCTCGGCACCGGCGAGATCGGCAGCGCAGACACCCTTGCCAAGATAGGCCTTGGTGAGCTCAATGGTTTCGAAATTGGATTTTTCGTTTGTTTCCTGAGGGCCGCGCATGGTGCAGAGGATGAAGGCAGCCTTGAGATTGCTGACATTATCCTGAGAAGACAGGAAATGCTCGCGACCCCGGAGGGCAGCCTCCAGAGCCTGCTGCTGCGTCAGTCCGCCGTGGGTCAGAAGTGACGGTGCGAAACGGGGCTCGGCAGCCGTGAGACCCTGGTCGGCCAGCATTTTCAGAAAGGCATAAACCGCGTATTCGATGGCCTCCTCGGTCTGGATAAGCGAGAGGGGATAATCGAAAACCGCCAGATATTCGTTCAGATCCCGGCAGTTGGGCGGGGCCACCATGCGGCGGCGAAGCTCTGTTTCGGAATAAAGGGGCAGCCCCTGACGTTCTGCCAGCTCGCGGGCAGTGGACAGGGGGATGGAGCCGTCCAGATGGACGTGAAGATCAATAAGTTTCATATGTTTTCCTTTGTGTTGTTGAAAAAATCGGTAACTTCTTATAAGTATAGAGCGGCACCCTCGGGTGTCAAGTGGCAGGGCTTGCAGGCTGCCCGCGTTTTTTGCGCATATTCTGTCTTGATTGCAATCCCCAAAATGTTATGCGATAATGTTGGAAAAACGATATAGCGATGTGGTGCTAAACTAAAGAATTACGATAATGTTTTTGACGCCAACGGGAGAAGCGGCATATGGATACAAAATACCTGAATTATATACTGACGATTGCAGAACGACAGAACATGACGAAGGCGGCGGAGGAGCTCTATGTGTCCCAGTCGTCGCTCAGTCAGTACCTCAGCAAGCTGGAGCAGGAAATCGGCGTACCGCTTTTCGAGCGCTCCCGCGGACGCCTGCAGCCGACGCCTGCCGGAGAGCTTTATGTTCAGGCGGCACATAAGGTAATTGATATCCAGAAGGAACTGTATCATAATATCCGCTCTATGAGCAACAAGAGCCACATCACAATCGGCACTACCTCGCAGCTCGGGCTGAAGGCATTGACGGTGGTGATCCCGCGCTTCAAGGAGCGTTTTCCGGAGGCGACCATCGAAATTACAGAGGGAAACGTGCCGACGCTGACGAGACAGCTGCAGGAGGAAAGTCTCGACTGTGCTGTGATGGCGCTGAACAGTACGGCGGCCTTTATGAAGGAGCAGGTAAATGTCTTAGGCACGGAGGAGATTCTTCTCGCCGTAGGTGTCGGACATCCCTACTGCAAAAAAAATCCGGGAGACAGCATTTCTCGGGAGGAGCTGCTGACGGAATTTGAAAATGAGAATTTTCTTTTATGCAAGAAGGGATCTACGATTCGTGAGGCCACAAACCAGATTTTTGCGGCGGCGAATTTCTGTCCGAGCACCATCTGTGAGACCAACAGCGTGCTCACGACCCGCGCCATGGCGGCCATGGGCATCGGCATTACCTTCATTGGCCGGTCCTGCATGGAGGACCTCGATAAAGTACACTATTATCACCTTGTGCCGACACTGACGCGGCAGTTCGCATTGGTGCATCGGAAGAACTGGGTTATGCATGCGGCGGAAAAGGGGCTTTGCGAGGAAATTCAGCAGTATTTTCAGACTGAGGCAGCGGAGCTGCTGCAGTGAGGAAAACTTCTGCTTGCTTTTTCTGTACAGCGTGCTAAAATATCTCTTGTTCGGAGGGTTAGCTCAGCTGGTAGAGCATCTGCATCACACGCAGGGGGTCGCAGGTTCGAGTCCTGTACTCTCCATTTTAGATCGGGCGCCCGGAGTGAAAACTCCGGGCGCTTGGTTGTTTTATGGCTGTCTATATAATAGAACACATGATATACTTCATGCGTTACCGCCCCTAGACTTTGGTACGGGAAGGGGGTGTTATACATGGACAATATTACTTCGTTCATTTTGTCTGTCTTGGCAAGTGTAGTGGCCTACTACATCTGCAAATGGCTTGACGGATAGTTTAGAGCGGTAATAGCCTTGCAGTTTGTGCCGCTGCAGCCAAAAAACGGCATGAAATTAGCCCCAACAGTATGCCAGTACTGTTGGGGCTTTTGTTGTGTTACACATGGTAATCAACATTACTTCGTTTTTGCCTATGCTCATAGTAGCACTTCTGATTCAAATCAGCAAGACGAAATATTTGTTTACCGCGGATTGTTTACAACCCCTTCATGCTCAGGGAAATTTTTTTCTTCTCGGCATCGACAGACAGAACCTTTACATTCACGATGTCGCCGACCTTCACCACATCGAGCGGATGCTTCACAAACTTGTCGGCCAGCTGTGAGATATGCACCAGACCGTCCTGGTGGACACCGATGTCGACAAAAGCGCCGAAGTCGATGACATTCCGCACGGTTCCCTTCAGCACCATGCCGGGCTTGAGGTCCGCAAAATCGAGTACATCCGAGCGAAGCACCGGTGCCGGCACATCCTCACGCGGATCCCGTCCCGGCTTCTGAAGCTCACTTAGGATATCCGCCAGGGTATACTCACCGACATTCATGCGCTCAGCCAACTGTTTTGCACTGAGCTTCTTTTCCCGCATGCGCTTCTCAATGTCACGGGTATTGCCCTTCTGTACATCGGCCTCTGTATAGTCGAGGGCGTCCAGAACGGCCTTCGCTGCGGCATAGCTCTCCGGATGCACCGCTGTGTTGTCCAGTGCCTCGGCACCGTTTCGGATCCGCAGGAAGCCGGCGCACTGCTCGTAGGCCTTCGGGCCGAGCTTTGATACCGCGAGCAGCTCCTTCCGGCTCTTGAAAGAGCCCTTTTCCTCACGATAGGCAACAATATTTTTGGCAATGGTCTTGCTGACGCCGGAAACATACTGCAGAAGCGGTGCCGATGCCGTATTCACATCCACCCCCACGCGGTTTACACAGTCCTCCACCACGGCACCCAGCTGCTCACCGAGCTTTGTCTGGTTCATGTCATGCTGATACTGACCGACACCGATGGACTTCGGGTCAATCTTCACAAGCTCTGCCAGCGGATCCTGCAGACGCCGCGCCATGGAGGTCGCGCTTCTCTGTCCCACATCAAAATTCGGAAATTCCTCGGTGGCCAGCTTGCTGGCAGAGTATACTGAGGCGCCGGCTTCATTTACGATCACATACTGTACCGGCAGTTTCGTCTGCTTCAGGAAATCTGCAATGATCTGCTCGGATTCCCGGGATGCGGTGCCGTTGCCGAGACTGATGATCTCCACATGATAGCGGCGGATCAGCTTTTCAATGACCGCCATGGCCTCCTTCACCTTGTTCTGTGGAGCGGTGGGGTAAATGACGGTGGTGTCCAGTACCTTGCCTGTGGGATCCACCACGGCAATCTTACAGCCGGTACGGAAGGCCGGATCCCAGCCCAGCACCACCTTTCCGGCAATCGGCGGCTGCATGAGAAGCTGTGTCAGGTTGCTGCCGAAGACCTTGATGGCACCATCCTCGGCCCGGTCTGTCAGCTCATTTCGAAGCTCCGTCTCAATAGAGGGCGCAATCAGCCGCTTGTAGGCATCGGCTGCAGCGTCCCGCAGATATTCCGCAGTTTTCGGATTCAGACCGACCTTCAGGTGCTTTTCGAGATAAGTGAGAATATCCGCCTCGGGAGCCTCCAGCTTCACCGTCAGCACCTTTTCCTTCTCACCGCGGTTGATGGCCAGGACGCGGTGCCCCGGAATTTTCCGAACCGGCTCGCTGTAGTCATAATAGTTGTCATATACTGTGGACACGGCCGCCTGCTTTTTATCTTTCGCCTGTGAAACTAGCAGACCGTCATTCCAACTTTTTTTTCGGATCCAGCTTCGGTAATCCGCGTTGTCCGAAATCTGCTCCGCCAGAATGTCTTCTGCGCCGGCGATGGCGGCCTCCGCATCCGGGACGTCCTTTTCCGGATCGATATACTTTGCAGCCTCCTCCGTGACAGACCTTGGCGACGTGCGCTGCAGCAGGTAGTCGGCCAGCGGCGCGAGGCCCCGTTCCCGGGCAATCATGGCTCTGGTGCGGCGCTTCGGCTTGTAGGGCCGGTAAATGTCTTCGAGCTTCACCATGGTCTCTGCGGCCGCAATCTCTGCCCGCAGGGCATCCGTGAGCTTGCCCTGCTCCTCAATGGAGGCCAGCACGGTTTCCTTCCGTTCCTCGAGATTCCGGAGATAGCGCAGCCGCTCATCAAAGGTTCGCAGCTGCTCATCGTTCAGTGCGCCGGTGGCTTCCTTCCGGTAGCGGGCAATAAAGGGAATGGTGTTGCCTTCGTCAATCAGCTTGATGACGGCCTCTGCCTGCCAGTTATGGATATTCAGCTCGCGGCTGATCATTTCGGTAATATTCATCTTGCTTATGTCTCCTCTGTTTTGCTTGCCTTATCTTAACACACGGATATCCGCCGGACAAGAATGCGGGGCTGTCGATGCAGGAAGCTGACGGCCGCCGCTTGCGGGAATCCTTCATTTCGGCTATACTTGACTGGCTTTTACGGTTGTCCGGCATCTTTGGAAAAGTGATGCGGTGCCGAATTGTTGCGGCAGTTTAACAGCGGTGGCCCTTTCGGCCGGTGAGGGTTCGGAATGGGCGCCGAAGACATTAACATATGAGACAGAGAAGAGAATACGATGATTCTGAATATTTCCAATCTGAATAAGGCATTTATAGAGAAGCCGGTGCTGCGGGATGTTTCCTTTCATATTGAAGATAAGGAGAAGGCGGCCATCGTCGGCATCAACGGTTCCGGAAAAACCACATTGATCAAATGCATCCTGGGAGAGGAGGAGCCGGATTCCGGACTCATTGCGTTTTCCAAGGACAAGAAACTCGGCTATCTGGCACAGCAGCATGCGGATATGGCCCATGAGGACGAGGATTATGATACCCTGTCCGGCGGTCAGAAGACCCGGAAGCGTCTGGAGGAGATTCTGCAGGACAAGCCGGATCTGCTGATCCTGGATGAGCCGACGAACCATCTGGATATTGAATCCATTCAGTGGCTGGAGAAGGTGCTGAAGCGCTACGACGGTGCCGTGCTGCTGGTTTCCCATGACCGTTATTTCCTGGATCGGGTGGTGACGAAGATCATAGACCTGGACAACGGCAAGGCCCGGATGTATCGCGGCAACTACAGTGAATACGCCGAGAAGAAGCGGCAGCTTAGGGAGGCGGAGCTTCGGGCTTACCTGAACCAGCAGGAGGAGCTGAAGCACCAGCAGGCGGTGATCGATAAGCTGAAGCAGTTCAACCGGGAGAAGTCCATCAAGCGGGCGGAGTCCCGGGAGAAAATGCTGGCGAAGGTGGAGCGGCTGGAGAAGCCGGAGGCGCTGCGGAATGAGATGCGTCTTGCACTGACACCCAGTGTGTTGTCCGGCAATGATGTGCTGTCTGTCAAGGGCCTCGCCAAGTCCTTCGGGGAGAAGACATTGTTCTCCAATGTGAGCTTCGAGCTGAAGCGCGGCGAGCATGTGGCCGTCATTGGCGCAAACGGCACCGGCAAGACCACGCTCCTGAAAATTTTGAACTGCATGGAGGAGGCCAGTGCGGGAGAGTTCCGTCTGGGCAGCAATGTGCAGATCGGCTATTACGACCAGGAGCATGCTGTCCTTCATATGGAAAAAACCATTTTCGACGAGATTCAGGACACCTATCCGGACATGAACAATACAAAGGTGCGGAATGTTCTGGCAGCCTTTCTCTTTACCGGGGATGATGTATACAAGCGCATCGGGGATCTCTCCGGCGGCGAGCGGGGCCGGGTCAGTCTGGCGAAGCTCATGCTCTCCAACTGCAATTTCCTGATTCTGGACGAGCCCACGAACCATCTGGATATCCAGGGCAAGGAGGTGCTGGAGGACGCGCTCAACAGCTACGAGGGCACTGTGCTCTACGTTTCCCACGACCGGTACTTCATCAACCGGACCGCGGGGCGCATCCTGGAGCTTTTTGAGACCCGCTTCGACAACTACATCGGAAATTACGATTATTATCTGGAGAAAAAGGAGGACGTCCGGCGCTGCGGCGGTTCCGGTGCCTCTCAGGATAATGCAGCCGGCGCCCGGAAGCGGGCTTCTGCCGTACCGAATCCGGAGCTTAAGGAAAATCAGAAAACCGACTGGGAGAAGCAGAAGGAGTATCAGGCGAAGCTTCGGAAGGCGCAGAACGGCCTGAAGCGCACTGAGGAGGAAATCCAGAAGCTGGAGTCCCGGGATCAGGCGATCGGTGATGAAATGCAGAATCCGGCCATTAGTGCCGATGTGGGGCAGCTGATGGAGCTCCAGCGGGAGAAGGACCAGATCGCAGAGCGGCTCGGCGTCCTATATGAGGACTGGGAGAAGTACTCCGAGGAATTAGAGGAGCTGACGGCAGAGTGAGGAAATTTGCGTAAACAGTTACCAAATATGTTATTTAAGCTGGCAGAGGGCCGTGAGCTGCGGCTCCTGCTTCCAGTAGTCCATGGCCAGGCGGATAAACTGCTTGGCTGCCTTGGATAAATAGGCGTTCTTCTGGTAGCTGACAGAGATCTGCCAGGTGGGATGCGAGGGCATACGGAAAAAACGTATGCCCTCTTTCTTTTTGCTTGCATAGTGGGCCGGCGTGATGCCGCAGCAGAGCCGGGACTCGATCATAGACAGCACGGTGGCATTGCTGGAGGTTTCGAAGAGCACCGAGGGGGAGAAGCCCGCCTCCCGGAAGATCATGTCGATCATATCCCGCACCGTAGACTGCCGGTAGATCAGCACGAAGGGTTCATAGCGCAGTGTCTCAATGGAAAGGATCGGATATTCGCTATCTTTTTCCGATTCCTCCGGCAGACCCAGTGCCTGGGCGCAGGCATCCGGCACGGCCAGGTAGAGCTCCTCCCGGAAGAGATCGAGATAAGCATCTCCGGTTTTCTGGGCGCTGCTCAGGGTCATGAAGCCGATATCCAGCTCACCGCGGCGGATCATGGCCTGCTGACGGCGCACAGAAAGCTCCATGGGTGTCACGGTCACCTCGGGATACATGTCATGGAAGAGAGGATAGACATGCGTAAACATGTCGGGCCCCCGCCCCGGCGTGAGCCCCACGGACAGGTAACCGGTTTTGCTGTTCACCATATCACTGATGGTGGTATAGGTTCTCTGCTTGATGCGCAGCATTTCCCGGGCATTTTTCAGATAGATTTCTCCCTCCGGGGTGGGCTGCCACTCCGCTTTATTGCGGATAAAGAGCGGTGTATTCAGCTCGCGCTCCAGCTTCAGCAGCTGCTGGGAAAGGGCAGACTGGGTAATGAAGAGCTTTTCGGCGGCCTTTGTGATATTTTTCTCATCGGCAATTTTAATGATATATTCAATCTGCTTCGTATCCATCCCCGGCCTCGCTTCTCTAAGTTCTTTTACAATAAGTACAGCTAATCTTTTTTGAACAATAATTAATTTTACTTTATAAGTTTATCGCAATATAATTTTCTTATCAAGAGGTATCAGAGTCTGTTTTAAAAGGAGAAAAAAATGGCTCATTTATGTATTAAGATCAATGAGAAGGACAATGTCGCCATTGCCATCCATGATGTGGCGAAGGGCACAGAGGTGCTTCCCGGCGTTGTGACGGTCTGCGATATTCCCCAGGCGCATAAGATTGCTCTGGTGGACTGCCCGAAGGGCACGGAGGTCGTTCGTTACGGTGTGGTTCTGGGCACCACCAATGAGGATGTGCCGCAGGGCGGCTGGATCAACGAGAAGAATCTGGTGATGGCACCGGCACCGGATCTGGATTCTATGGAGTTTGCCACGAATATCGTGACAGACCTGCCGAAGCCGAAGCGCACCACATGGCTCGGTTACCGGAATCCGAACGGCGGCTACGGCGGCACCCGGAACATTCTGGGCATCAACACCACCGTACAGTGCGTGGCCGGTGTGCTGAATGTGGCCATCAAGCGCATTAAGGACGAGATCCTGCCCAAGTATCCAAATGTGGATGACGTCATTGCCGTGAACCATCAGTATGGCTGCGGTGTGGCCATCGATGCCCCGGAGGCCAAGGTGCCTCAGCGCATCATCCGTAACATCGCTATGCATCCCAACTTCGGCGGTGTGTTCATGCTGGTGGGCCTCGGCTGTGAGAAGTTCACACCGGAGCGCTTCTGTGAGTGGTGGCCGGAGTTGAATACCCCGGAAAATGTCATTATCCTGCAGGAGCATAAGGGATATGAGAACATGATGAACGCCATTCTGGAAATGGCGGAGAAGAAGCTGCAGATTCTGAATGAGAGAAAGCGCGAGGAGCTTCCCCTTTCCGATCTTCTGGTGGGCATGCAGTGCGGCGGTTCCGATGCCTTCTCCGGCATTACCGCAAACCCGACAGCCGGCTATGCGGCAGATCTGCTGGTATCCGGCGGCGGCACCGCGATGTTCTCCGAGGTGACCGAGGTCCGCGATGGCGTGCAGTTTATCGCACATCGCTGCATCAACGAGGAAGTGGGCAAGCGCCTTGTGGAGGAAATGAAGTGGTATGACAACTACCTCCGCATGGGCGGCGTAGACCGCGGCGCGAACACCACACCGGGCAACAAGAAGGGCGGTCTCTCCAACATCATCGAGAAGTCCATGGGTTCCATCGCAAAGTCCGGCACATCTCCCATCGTAGAGGTTCTGTCTCCGGGCGAGCGCCCCACAAAGCACGGCGAGATCTATGCCGCAACACCGGCCTCTGACCTGTTCTGCGGACCGTCCCAGCTGGCCTCCGGCATGGGCCTTGAGGTCTTCATGACCGGCCGCGGCACACCCTACGGCCTCGCAGCCGCTCCGGTGATCAAGCTCTGCTCCCGGAATGAGATGAAGGATCAGTGGTTCGACATCATTGACTTCAATGCCGGCCCCGCTGCGGTAGGCGACAAGACCATCGCCGAGCAGGGCGAGGAGCTCTTCGATTTCATCCTCGATGTTGCCTCCGGCATCAAGAAGCCCTACACCGAACAGTACGGCTTCGCCAATGAAGTCTGCGTCTTCAACCCGGCACCGATCACCTAAATGACATCGCTCTGGGCCTCGCGGAAGCTTGGCTTACGGGTGCCCAGAGCGATGCCTTAGCGGCGAGCGTATCGAGGGATTTGCTCCGGCAAATCCGTCTTTAACCGCTCCGGGCCTCGCGGAAGCTTGGCTTACGGGCGCCCAGAGCGATGCCTTAGCGGCGAGCGTATCGAGGGATTTGCTCCGGCAAATCCTTCTTTTTTTCAGTTCGTCTGCACCGGCCGCAGATATGTTTTCCAGTATTCCTCGGAGAGGCGGATGAATTCCCGCTCTGCGTCCGTGAGGTAGGCGTTCCGCCGGTAGACGATGCAGAGATCCCAGGTGGGATGATCCTGCAAGACGAAGCAGCCGACCTTATTGTCCTTCTCGTCGAGGTAATAGGACGGGACGATGCCGCAGCAGAGGTAGGAACCCACGAGCGACAGGATGCTGGAGGTGCTGGAGGTTTCCATCAGGATGTTCGGTTCGAAGCCGGCCTTTCGGAAAATGGCGTCCACGGCCTTTCGGTTGGTGGAATAGGGATACATCAGCGTAAAGGGCTCGTATTCCAGCTCCTTCAGATTGATTTTTGTGAAGGGTTCGCCGGGAGGCGCCGCTTTTTCACAGATCGGATGCACGCGCGGTACAACCACGACCATTTCCTCAGAGCCGATCTTCACAAAGCAGTCCTTGGTCCGCTGCTCCGGGGTACAGGTGACGAAGCCTATGTCGATTTCACCGTTGGCGATGGCGGTCATCTGCTTCATGGCGCCCATTTCGATCGGCGTCACCACGAGATCCGTGAAATGCTGGTAGAGCGTCGGGTAAATGGCTGTGAACATGGCGATACCCCGGCCCGGCGTGAGGCCGATCTTCAGCTCGGACTTCCGGGAGTGGGAAATGTCGTTGATGCGGTTATAGGTGTCGCGCTTGATCTGTAGGGCCTGCTGAGCACCTTCAATGTAAATGCGGCCGGCCTCGGTGGGATGCCAGTCTGTGCGGGAGCGGTGGAAAAGCTGGGTTCCCAACTCCTTCTCCAGCTTGAGAAGCTGCTGATTCAGGGCCGACTGGGAAATGAAGAGATTTTTGGCTGCCCGGGAAATGTTGTTTTCCTTGGCAATCTCGATGATGTATTCAAGCTGTCTGAAATCCATAAAAAGGGATGTCCTTTCTGTTGATAGCTGTATTTTAGCACCCGGGCCGAAAAATTTGAAGCTATCAGATTTCCTTAGAGAAGTATTGCAATTCTGCGATTTACTTAGAGCCTTGCGCTTCCTATAATGAGAGCATAAGGTTAGGATTACTAAGGCCGAAGACATTACACAAAAGTATTCAAAGGAGAAGAGCTATGACACCAGTAATTACGAAAATGGAAGTTTTCCCGGTTGCCGGAAAGGACTGCATGGAGCTGAATCTTTCAGGCGCACATTCCTGCTACTTTACAAGAAACATCGTTATTCTGCATGATGATGCAGGCAGAACCGGTGTAGGTGAGGTTCCGGGCAGCACCAAGATCACCAAGACCCTTGAGGAGGTTATTCCGCTTGTTGAGGGCACCAAGGTTCCGGAGTTTAAGCAGACACTGCTGAAGGTTAAGCAGTACATGGATGCGAAGGGCGAGCAGGACGTAAGAGGAAACCAGACCTTCGATCTGCGTACAGGTGTACATGTTCTGACCGCTATTGAGACTCCCTGCCTCGACCTTCTCGGACAGTTCCTGGAGGTTCCGGTTTGCCAGCTCCTCGGCGACGGCCAGCAGAGAGACAAAGTAAACGTACTCGGCTATCTTTTCTTCGTCGGCGACAGAAACAAGACAGACCTTCCGTACGATTCCGAGCCGGATTCCGACTGCGAGTGGTACAGACTGCGTCATGAGGAGGCTCTGGATGCAGAGCACGTTGTGGCACTGGCTAAGGCTGCTTATGACAAGTACGGCTTCAAGGATTTCAAGCTGAAGGGCGGCGTTCTGGCCGGCAACGAGGAGATGGAGGTCATCAAGGCCCTGAAGAAGGCATTCCCGGATGCCCGCATCGATCTCGACCCGAACGGCGGCTGGACTCTGGAGCAGGCCTGCGAGTACGTTAAGGATATGCACGGCATTCTGACCTACTGTGAGGATCCTTGCGGCGCCGAGGGCGTTTACTCCGGCCGTGAGATCATGTCCGAGTTCCGCAGAAGAACCGGTTTCCCGACAGCAACCAACATGATTGCTACCGACTGGAGAGAGATCAGCCACTCACTGGAGTCTCAGTCCGTAGACATTATCCTGGCAGACCCGCACTTCTGGACCATGGAGGGTTCTGTACGTGTTGCGCAGATGTGCCATGATTTCGGCTACACCTGGGGCTCACACTCCAACAACCACTTCGATATCTCCCTGGCAATGATGACACATGTCGGTGCCGCTGTTCCGGGCTTCTACAATGCACTGGATACACACTGGATCTGGCAGGAGGGCATCGAGAGACTGACCAAGGAGCCGCTGAAGATCGTAGACAGTGCCATCGAGGTGCCGAAGAAGCCGGGTCTCGGTATCGAAATCGATATGGAGCAGGTTCACAAGGCACACAAGCTCTTCGTGGACAACAATCTGGGTACAAGAGACGATACCAAGGTAATGCAGTATCTCATCCCGGGCTGGAAGTTCGACGCCAAGAGACCTTGCCTTGTTAGATAAGCATAACAAGCAATAAAAAGAAAAAATCCGGGCCTATTGGTTCGGTTTATGGAGGGGGATTGCCGTGCGGCAGTCCCCCTTCTTTGTGCTGCGGTGTGGTATGAAGCCGCTTTTTGTGGTATGCTACAAATTATAATATAGGGTCAAAAGGCGCAGAACGCCAATGCTGTGACCCAATCGTTGACGAATTAAAGAGGACATTCATATGAAACAGAAGCTTGCGAACTATATCGCGGAGACACTGGTGAAGAACGGCATTACCCAGAACTTCACCGTAACCGGCGGCGGTGCGATGCACCTTAATGACGCCTTCGGCCATCAGAAGGGCATGTATTCCCTGTATCAGCATCATGAGCAGGCCTGCGCCATGGCGGCAGAGAGCTATGCCCGGATCTACAACCGTCCGGCGCTCTGCTGTGTCACCAGCGGCCCCGGCGGCACCAATGCCATCACCGGCGTGCTGGGCGCCTGGCTCGATTCCCTGCCTATGATCGTCATCAGCGGACAGGTGCGCTTTGACAACACCGCCCGCTGGTCCGGCGTGGACATCCGTGCCATGGGCGATCAGGAGTACGACATTGTACAGGCCGTGAGCTGTATGTGCAAGTATGCGGAGATGCTCATTGACCCTATGCGGGTGCGCTATGCCGTGGAGAAGTGCATTTACCTGTCTCAGACCGGACGCCCCGGTCCCTGCTGGCTGGACATTCCCGTGAACATCCAGGGAACCTATATCGAAACTGATGATCTGGAGGGCTTCGATCCCGAGGCCTATGAACGGGAGCAGGCCGCGAAGAAGGGTACGCCGGAGGCCCGTTATGCCAATGTCGGCGACCCGGAGGTGCCGTTCTCGGAGACGAGACTGACGGATTCCGCAGTCCTTCGTGCGGCTGCCCGCCGTATTCTGGACCATATCCGGCAGAGCGAGCGCCCCGTATTCTATACCGGAAACGGTATTCGCATTGCCGGTGCCGAGTCTCTCTTCCTGGAGGTGGCGCACCGCCTGAATATCCCCGTGGTGGTGGGCTGGAATGCCCCGGACGTGATTCCCACCGAGGATCCGCTTTATGCGGGCCGTCCGGGTGGCAGAGGCGACCGTCCCGGCAACCTGACCGTGCAGAATGCGGACCTGGTTCTGTCCATCGGTTCCCGTCTGAATATCCGTCAGGTGGGCTATAACTTCCGCACCTGGGCGAGAGATGCCTATGTAATCGTGAACGACATTGATCCGGAGGAGTTGAAGAAGCCGTCTGTGCATGCGGATATGCGGATCTGTGCCGATGCGAGAGCGCTTCTCAAGGCAATGCTTGCGGAGCTGAAGGCAGAGGGCATTGACAAGGCATTTGCCGGCGGACACGGCATGAAGCGGGCGGATGCGGAGTCCATCTGCCATACTGAGGCCGCAAAGGCCGTGCTGGCAGCAGACCGGACGGAGGGAGAGCGTATCAGCTGGCTTTCCACCGCTGCCTTCTATCGGGAAAATTATCCCACCGTGCTGCCGGAATACCTGGAGGACAGCCATTCCGAGGAGGAGCTGGCCAATGTCTATGCCCTCATCGATAAGGTTTCCCGGGCCTCAAAGGAGGACCAGGTGACTGTCGTGGGCAACGGCAGTCCCTGCGTGGCCGGCGGTCAGGCATATATCGTGAAGAAGGGCGCCCGTTTCATCAGCCAGGACGGTGTGGCAGCCATGGGCTACGATCTGCCGGCAGCTATCGGTGCCTGGGCGGCTGTTTTGGGACCGGATCATGAGAATACACTGGAGAAGGGCAGACAGAACCCTTACTGGGCCGGCAAAGAGGAGCAGTACCCCGATCATGGTGCCCACGACATTATCCTGCTGACGGGCGACGGTTCCATTCAGATGAATCTGCAGGAGCTCCAGACCATCATTCACCACCAGATGGATATCAAGATCTTTGTCATCAACAACGGCGGTTATCATTCCATCCGCCAGACCCAGAACAGCTTCTTCGGAAAGCCGCTGGTGGGCATCGGTGTGGATTCGGGTGTGGACGGTGTCTGCGATCTGAGCTTCCCGGATATGGAGAAGCTGGCAGCTGCCTACGGCTTCCCGTTTAAGCGTGTGTCCAAGAACGAGGATCTGGACATTGCCATTGAGAAGACCCTGGCGGTGAAGGGGCCCATGATCTGTGAGGTGATGGTGACCATGGAGCAGCAGTTCCTGCCGAAGTCCGCAGCGAAGAAGCTGCCGGACGGTTCCCTCGTGAGTCCGCCTCTGGAGGACATGGCACCCTTCCTGCCAGAGGACGAGATGGACAAGCTGATGCTGGTGGCCCGGGAGAAGTAAATCATGCGGATTCTCATCACAGGCGTTACCAGTTTTCTGGGCATCTATACGGCGGAGGCGCTTCTGGCAGCCGGGCACCGGGTCATCGGTGTGGTGCGTCCCGGCAGCCGGAATGAGGGCAGGCTTCGGGAGAGACCGGGGCTTGCCGGACTCCGCGTTGCCCATTTCGATTTTGACAGCCTGCCGGAGGCATCGGAAGCAGATTATCGCAGGGCGCGCCCGACAGATATGCCTGTTTTTGATGCCTGGATTCATTTCAGCTGGGACGGTATCGGCTCTGCGGGCCGTTCCGATCCGGCGATGCAGCTGCGGAACATGCAGAATGCGCAGAAGGCCTACGTCATGGCGAAGCTTCTTGGCTGCCGGAAATTTCTTTTTGCGGGTTCCCAGGCGGAGTACGGTCGGGGGAGTCATCTTGAGCCCCGGCCCGTCAGTGAGTATGGCAAGGCGAAGCTCGAGTTCGGGCGCTGGGCGCGGGAGCAGAGCCTGTATCAGGAATTAGAGGAAAATGTCGGCATGGCGACACTGCACCTTCGCATCTTTTCGGTCTACGGCGTGGGAGATCATCCCGGAAGCCTCGTGAATACGCTGGTGCAGTCGGTGCTGCGGGGCGAAAAAACGGCGCTGGGGCCGTGTACACAGCAGTGGAATTATCTTGAGGTGCGGGATCTTGCACGGGCGATCGTTCTGCTGACGGAGAGCCCGGCGGCAGGCACGGATGTTTATGACATTGCCGGAGTGTGCACGAAGCCGCTTCGGGACTATGTGTCGGAAATCGCGGCCTGCGCGGCGGCTTTCCGGGCAGAAGAGGGACGCCCCCTGGAAATGCCGGTAGCAGAGCTTCTGCAGTTCGGTACGCGCGGCAACAATACCGAGGGCGCGGCGGATATGGCGCCGGAGATTCGGCGGCTGTCGGAGCTTGGATTTCGGGAGAAAATTGATTTTCAGGAAGGAATCCGGGATCTTTGCCGTAAACAGGTTTGTTGAGAATCCCGGAGAACTTGACCGACGGGGGTTGCTTCGGCAAAGCAGTTATGGGGATACAAGAATAGTAGAATGAGTCAGAATAA
>CAZJQX010000020.1:20170-27555 GCA_964548305.1 uncultured Lachnospiraceae bacterium | reverse complement strand
CGGTGCCACAACCTTTGCCACACTGAACGGCTTCTATGAGGGCATCATCGGTGAGTACAATCCGGGCAAGGTTCTGAAGTTCACCCTTCCTTACATGATACTGGCCATTCTTTCCTGCGCCGTATCTGCTACACTGCTTTATCCGCTGGCATAAGCCGGATAATATAATTTCCCCCAAACCAGGGCCCTGATGCGAGAGCATCAGGGTTCTTTGATGTTTTGCATATAACGATACACGGATTGCTGCGCGCGTTGCGCTCATCGGCGTTTTGAACCTTTTGACCCTGGTATCACATTATGAACATTTTATGGCATGGCTTGAAAAATCGAGGCCGGTTCTGTATACTAGCGTCTGGTTTATAGTAAAAGCGAACTGCGAAATCGGCAGAGAGATAAGAGGAGAAAATCATGAAAAAGATGAGATGGATGCTTGCTGTGATGCTGGGGGCAATGCTGGCGATTTCCGCCTGCGGCTCCAAGAAGAGTGAGACGGAGACAACGGCTGCGGCCGCTGCACCCGGCATGGTGATGGAGACCACAGAGGAGGAAACCAATCCGGAGAACGGTCTGCCGCTGTCCAAGCAGCCGGATCCCACAGCGCCGGTGCTGGCTTCTATCGTGGTGTATGCACCGAATGAGAACGGCGAGATCAGCGGCATCATGGATGCGGCAGACGAGCTGACAGAGCAGAATGTGCTGGATCTGCTGGTTTCCCACGGCACTCTGGCAGAGGGCGTAAAGTTCGTGAGCCTGGACAAGAAGGATTCTTCTGAGACAGCAGCAGCCGGCCCAGGCGCTTCCTCCGACAGTGCGGAGAAGCTGCAGGACGGTACGCTGACACTGGAGGGCTTCGCAGCAGGCAGCGGTCTGGATGAGGAGACCGCTAAGCAGGCCGTGATCGACACCTTCAAGGAGAATTACGATCTGGCCAATGTGGAGCTGGTGCTGAAGTAAAGAAGACGAATATTCCGGCCGTGAAAGGGGCTGCCGCATTTCCTGTGCGGCAGCCTCTTTTGATCGTTTCTGCACCGAAGAACAGGCTGAATTCCCCAAAGCTTGAAAAAACAACATGATTCCGCTATAATTGTGGGATTGAATCTATTAAAAACCCGGCAGATTGTGCCCTCCGGTGGGAGAAACAGACAAGTGTCGGTGGAAAGAAGTGAGAAAATGGAGAAAAAACCGTTTTACATGACAACTGCGATTGCCTATGCTTCCGGCAAGCCGCATATCGGAAACACCTATGAAATCGTGCTGGCAGACGCCATTGCCCGCTACAAGCGCTTCGAGGGCTACGATGTACGCTTCCAGACCGGAACCGATGAGCATGGACAGAAGATCGAGGAGAAGGCAGAGGCAGCCGGTGTGACACCGAAGGCCTATGTAGACAAGGTGGCCGGTGAGATCAAGACCATCTGGGATCTCATGAATACCTCCTATGACAAGTTCATCCGCACCACCGATGCAGACCATGAGCGCCAGGTACAGAAGATGTTCAAGAAGATGTACGACAAGGGCGATATCTATAAAGGCTCCTATGAGGGCTGGTACTGCACACCTTGTGAGTCCTTCTGGACAGAATCCCAGCTCGTGGACGGCAAGTGCCCGGACTGCGGACGTGCCGTATCGAAGGCGCAGGAGGAGGCTTACTTCTTCAAAATGTCCAAGTATGCGGACCGCCTGATGAAGCACATCGAGGAGCATCCGGAGTTCATTCAGCCGGTTTCCCGGAAAAACGAGATGGTGAACAATTTCCTGAAGCCGGGTCTTCAGGACCTTTGCGTGTCCAGAACCTCCTTCAAGTGGGGCATTCCCGTGGACTTCGATCCGAAGCATGTGGTATACGTATGGCTGGATGCGCTGACCAACTATATCACAGGCCTTGGCTATGACGTGGACGGCAGTTCTGACGAGATGTTCGGCAAGTACTGGCCCTGCGACCTGCATCTTATCGGTAAAGACATTATCCGCTTCCATACGCTGTACTGGCCCATCTTCCTGATGAGCCTGGATCTGCCGCTGCCGAAGCAGGTGTTCGGTCACCCCTGGCTGCTCACCGCTGCAGGCAAGTCGGAGGAGGGCGTGAAGATGTCCAAGTCCCGCGGCAATGTGATTTATGCGGACGATCTGGTGCGTCTCTTCGGTGTGGATGCCGTGCGTTTCTTTGTCATCCATGAGATGCCCTTCGAAAATGACGGCGTCATCTCCTGGGAGCTGATGGTGGAGCGCTACAATTCCATGCTGGCCAACATTCTCGGCAACCTGGTGAAGAGAACCGTTTCCATGAGCAACAAGTACTTCGGCGGCATTGTCACAGACGCCGGCGCCGCTGAGGCCGTGGATGAGGATCTGAAGGCCGCTGTGCTGAAGAATGTGAAGCTGTGTACAGAGAAGATGGATGCCCTGCGGGTGGCAGATGCCCTGACCGCAGTATTCGAGATCTTCCGCCGCTCCAATAAGTATATTGACGAGACGGAGCCCTGGGTACTGGCCAAGAGCGAGGAGAAGCTGCCGCGTCTCCAGACCGTGATGTACAACCTGACAGAGGCCATTGTCATCGGTGCATCCCTGCTGGAGAGCTTCATGCCGGAGACCACAGAGAAGATTCTGAAGGAACTGAATACCGAGGCGCGTCCCCTGGAGAAGATGGATGTGTTCGGTCTGTATCCCTCAGGAAATAAGGTGGCAGAGGAACCGGAGACCCTCTTCGACCGGAAGAAGCTGGAGGATGTGCTTAAGGAAGTTGCGGTGATTGAGGAGAAGCAGAGAGCCGCAGCCCAGGCCGCCGCACCGGCAGAAGCTGCAGAGGAGAAGACAGAGGCAGCAGAAGAGGATGATATGCCCTCCGCACTGGACGAGAACGGCGATGTGGCTCAGGACAAGAAGCCCGTTACCGTGGAGGAGAAGCCGGAAATCAGCTATGAGGATTTTGACAAGCTGCAGTTCCGTGTGGGCAAGATCCTGCATGCCGAGGAAGTGAAGAAGTCCAAGAAGCTGCTGCGCTTCCAGGTGCAGATCGGCACCGAGGTGCGTCAGATTCTGTCCGGCATCAAATCCAGCTATAAGCCGGAGGACCTGGTGGGCAAGCGCGTTATGGTGCTGACCAATCTGAAGCCGAGAGAGATCTGCGGCTTCACATCACAGGGCATGATCCTTTCTGCTGAGGACGCAGAGGGCAAGCTGGCTGTGATGACCCCGGCAAAGGCAATGCCTGCCGGCGCAGAGATCTGCTAAGGGTTTGCCTATGGCTACCTACCGGAACAGCAGAGGCCGCAGAAGAGCCCCGGGGCTGTCAGCTTCCGTGTTGAA
Source organism: uncultured Lachnospiraceae bacterium (assembly GCA_964548305.1). Taxonomy (GTDB): domain Bacteria; phylum Bacillota; class Clostridia; order Lachnospirales; family Lachnospiraceae; genus Oribacterium. Next base: position 24,246 of record CAZJQX010000020.1, on the reverse strand, counting down.
GCTGATCGCCCTGCTGGCGATGACGCTGGATCATTTTGCTTTGATTATCATACGGAATGGCAAGCTTTACGGATATTCCCTGGAGTACTATCAAATGGCCATTGCCACGGAGGAAGGGCAGCGCTGGCTGCGGCTTTACGGGATTCTGCGCCTTGTGGGCAGGATTGCGTGGCCGATCTTTGCCTTCCTCCTGGTGGAGGGCTTCCTGCATACCGCAGACTTCCGGCGGTACTTCCGCCGCGTGCTGCTGATGGCCGTTGCAGCACAGATCCCCTTCGATCTTGCGGTATACAATGAGCTTCTGAACTTCTCCGTGATGAATGTGGGCTTCACCCTGGCACTGGGACTCCTGATGCTTTACGGCATGGATTCACAGAAAAACAGCCTGGGGCAGGTGGTCATTGCGCTGATCTGCAGTGCCGCCGCGGAATTTCTTCATCTGGATTATGGGGCCCTGGGGCTTCTCACCATCGCGAGCCTCTATTTCTTCCGCCGGGATCGGGTGCTGCGGCTGGGCAGCGCCGCCATATTGGCCGGGCTGGACTCTGTTGACAGCTATTGTCTGGGTGCACTGGCCTTTCTGCCGATCTTCTTTTATAACGGCGAACGCGGAAGCTTCCGCAGCAAGTGGTTCTTCTACCTCTATTATCCTCTCCATCTTCTCGTCATGTATCTCCTCATCTATTTAGGTTCATATTTATGATGGAAAAAGAAATGATTTTTGATACCCATACTCATTTGACGTCACCGGAATTTGAGGCGGATCGCGAGCAGCTTCTTAGGCAGCTGGCGGAGGACGGTGTTGCCGCCTATACGGAAATCGGTGTTGATTTGGAGAGCTCCCGGGAGGCTGCCCGACTGGCAGAGGCTTCCCGGGAGGGGACGATGTCCCGGCTTTCGGAAGAGGAGGATAATGCCTTCGGCGTGGTTTCCCCGGCGGTCCCGCGATTTGCTGCTTATCCGCGGGTCTATGCAGCGGTGGGCTTCCATCCGGATCATGTGACGGAGCTGACGGAGGAAGCACTGGCAGAGCTGCGGCAGCTGGCAAAAAGGCCGGGTGTCGTAGCCATCGGAGAAATCGGTCTGGATTATTATTACATTGACCGCCGCAGTGCGGAAGAAAAGCAGGAGGCGCTGGAGGCAAAGGCAAAGCTTCCGGCACTTTCTCCGGAAATCTGCGGGAAAAAGGAATACAAGCGCCTGAAGCGGCTGGCGGAGTCGGTGGATTTTGCCTATGATCCGGTGCCGTCCGTGCAGCAGGAGGCCTTTGTACGGCAGCTGCGGCTGGCCCGGGAGCTGGGAATGCCCATCAACGTACATTCCAGGGATGCGGCATTGGACACATATACCCTTATTGAAGAGGAAAAGGGCTATCAGGCGGGCGGCATCATCCACTGCTTTTCCTATTCTGCGGAAATGGCCCTTCGCTTCGTAAAGTTGGGCCTCTGCATCGGCATCGGCGGTGTGTTGACCTTCCCCAACGGACGGAAGCTCCGGGAGGTGGCTGAGGCAGTGCCGCTCGAAAACATTGTCCTGGAAACGGATGCGCCCTATATGGCACCTGTGCCCTTCCGGGGACAGCGGAATGATCCGGGAAAGCTTCGTTATGTGGCGCCGGTTCTGGCGGAGATCAAGGGGATTTCTACAGAAGAGCTGATTCGCGTGACAAGAGAAAATGCCATGCGGGTGTACAGAATTGAAGAATTCTAACTGAATTCGCTTTCCGGGCGCCCGCAAGCCAAGCTTGCGCGGAGCCCGGAAAGCGAAAAACCTCCGGGCAGCTCCACCCAGGAATTCCCGCGGCACATGAGAGTATCCTCTTAGTGCTGCTATGTTCCCATCCTGACACGGTTCGTGGCCACCCATTGCGCGGGGCCCAAGCTTCAGTGCTGCCCGAAGGTAAGGAGAGTATACATGATATTTTTCGGAATTGCAAGCTTCAGTGAAGGAGGCCGGAGGAGGCAGAGACCATGAGCTTTTCAACATTGATCTTTATTGCGGCTTTTCTGCCGCTTTTTCTCTTCTTTTATTTCCTGGCACCGGGAATCCGGAACAAAAATCGTGTTCTGCTGCTCTTTTCCCTGCTGTTCTACAGTTTTGCCGGACTGGGCTGCCTTCTGCTGCTTCTGGCCTTGGGCGTTCTGAGCTGGTACGTCGGCGGACAGATCGAAAAAGCGATGGCTGAGGAGGCATCATCCACCGGGGATCGCACAGGCTTGGCCTGCGGGGTCCCGGTGGATGCCTTAGCGGCGAGCGTATCAAAGGCTTTGCCTTGGGCAAAGCCATCCTCGTCCACGGGGGATCGTTGGCGAAGCCCGGTGGATAAGTGGCTGCAGGGCGGCATTGCGGCACTTCTTCTCGTGTTGATCTTCTTTAAGTATACCGGCCTTCTGCTGGGTACATTACAGCTGCCGGTACCGAAGCTGCTGCTTCCGCTGGGCATTTCCTTCTATATCTTCCGGCTGATTTCCTATCTTGCGGATGTATACAAAAAACGCATACCGGCGCAGCCCCTGTTTGAAACGCTGCTGTATACCGTGAATTTCCAGATCATCAGTCAGGGACCGATTGTGGGCTTTCCGGCACTGACGGAGCAGTTCCGCTGGCGGCAGCATACGGTGGATGCCTTTTTGCTGGGCCTTGGCCGCTTTCTGGTGGGACTTGCCAAGAAATGTATTTTGGCGGATCATCTGGGAGAGCTCTGCGAGAGCTTCCTGCCGCTCGGCTTTCTGACCGGCGGCGAGGTCACGGTGCTGGGCGCCTGGCTGGGCGGCCTCTGCTACATGCTGCAGCTCTATCTCGACTTTGCTGCCTATTCCGACATGGCGATCGGCCTCGGTCAGATCTGCGGCTTCACCTATCCGGAAAACTTCAATTACCCTTACATGGCAGTATCCATACGGGATTTCTGGCGCCGCTGGCACATTTCCCTGTCGTCCTTCTTCCGGGATTATGTATACATTCCCTTGGGCGGCAACCGGGTAAGCTTCGGCCGGCTCTGCCTGAATCTTCTGGCAGTCTGGAGCCTCACCGGCATCTGGCACGGCGCCAGCTGGAGCTTCCTGATCTGGGGCTGGTATTATTTTCTGCTGATTCTGTTGGAGAATCTGCTGCAGAAGGGACCTGCAGGGCTGCGGGATCTGCCGGAAAAGCTGCCGAAGCGGCTGCGGCTGGTGCTGCAGCATGGGCTTACGCTGCTGCTCGTGTACGTTGGCTGGGTGCTTTTCCGCTTCTCAGATTTTGCTTCGCTGAAGGGTGCTGTCCTTCTCATGCTGGGGCAGGGAAATGCCTTCGGCTCGGCACAGGTGAGCCTTCTGCTGAAGAACAACCTCTTCTTTCTCGTCCTGTCGATCACGGCGGTGACGCCGGTGTGGAAACTGCTGTCGGACACTGTGCGGAATGCTGCCGACCGGCGTATACAGCTTCGGCTGAGAAATAAGAACCGTGTCGGGGCGGCTTCCGAGGATGATTTAGCTGATACGCTCACCCCGGTGGAAGAGGAAGGCGACAATCATACCATAGTGCTTGACCGGGTGAAGGAGCAGGTGCAGAGGCAGCTGAAGACGGCCTGGCTCTGGGAAATCGGCTACTACAGTCTGCGGACGCTGTGGCTGCTTCTTTTGCTTCTGCTGTCGGTGATGGCCATGGTGGGCAGCAGCTATCAGCCCTTCCTGTATAACGCCTTCTGAAGATTGCAAAAGTGCAAAGCGCGTAGCAATCCTTGTAGCATCAAGATCAAAACAGGCTATAATTACCATGAAAAAAAAGCTGAATTCGAAATGGAAATATGGAATGACCGTGGTTTTGGGAGGAAGCCTTCTGGGACTGGCAGTCTTGGGGTTTAACGTTTCCCTGCGGCCGGACTATTCGGTTTCCGAGAAGCGGGAGCTGAAGCATTTTCCGAAGATGAGCCTCGCGGCGGTCTGGTCCGGTGACTGGTTCACGGAGCTTACGGACTGGTTCTCGGATACCTTTCCCCTCCGGGAGACGCTTCTTTCCGGAGAGGCTTCCCTGGAGCAGCTCTACGGTCTCCAGGGAGAGGCCATTTACAGCCGCTCCGACAGTGTGGCGGAGAG
>CAZJQX010000020.1:14639-20070 GCA_964548305.1 uncultured Lachnospiraceae bacterium | reverse complement strand
AGCGCAGCTACACCAGAAAGCTCAGCTATACCAGAAAGCTCAGCGGCGTCAGAAAGCGCCGCGGCCTTCGAGACCGATGCGGAGGGAAATCTGCAGATCGAGAAGCAGGACACAGAAGGGGTGGATCTCACCGGGGAACAGGCCGGCAACATTTACGTCACGGACGGCAGAGCCTATGAGATTTATTACTTCAGCCAGAAGAATGTGACGGCCTATGCCTCCATGATCAATACGGTTGAGGCCATGCTGCCGGAGAATGTGACCCTGTATGACATGCTGATCCCCAATTCCTTCGGTGTACAGCTGCCGGAGAACGTGCAGGCGAAGCTGGGCTCCAGCGGCATGAACGAGGCCTTTGCCTATACCTACAGCCTCATTGATCCTGCCGTGAAGCGGGTATCTATATTTGACACCTTGCGGGAGCATAAGGACGAGTACATTTATTTCCGCACGGATCATCATTGGACCCAGCTGGGCGCTTACTACGCCTACCGCCGCTTCTGCGAGGAAAAAGGCATTACCCCGCATGAGCTTTCGGAGTATGAGAGTGTGAGCTACGATGGCTTCTACGGCACGTTCTACTTCTCCACCAACCGTGCCGAGACACTGAAGCAGAACCCGGATACCATCACCGCCTACATTCCCCTGTGCGGCAACAGCATGAGCTATCAGGATTCCGCCGGGACAATGCAGGAGGCGGCGATCATCAACGATGCTTCCAGGATGAATGCGGGAAACCGCTACAACTGCTTCCTTCTTGGCGACAATGCCTATACGGAGATTCAGAACCCGAATCTCACGGACGGCTCCGCCTGTGTGCTGGTGAAGGAATCCTACGGCAATGCCCTGGCGCCCTTCCTGGCGGATCATTATCAGAATCTCTATGTCATTGATTACCGCTACTATCAGGGAAATCTGCTGGACTTTATCCGGGAAAAGGGCGTTCAGGATGTGGTGTTTGCCAACAATGTCATGGCGGTGGGGCAGAAGGCCTCGGGACAGATGATGGCGCTTTTTAACTGAGAATTCTTCATTCTTGACGAATAAAGTGCCGCATCTTATAATGTCAACGATTCTAATGAAAATTAAAAGGGACCCCTCGCCCTGCGGCCGGGTCCCTCGCAATCAGTATAGAAGAGATCCTCTGGCTTCGGTCTGGGCGGGTCTCGAAGAGGTGAAATGGAACAGCAATTTATCATGAAGGGCGGAAAACCGCTCCGGGGTGAGGTGGTCATCGGCGGTGCGAAGAATGCGGCGCTGGGCATCATTGCCGGCGCTCTGCTGACAGACGAAGAGGTGATTCTCGAGAATCTGCCGGATGTGCGGGATGTAAATGTCATGCTGGAGGCCCTGAAGGAAATCGGTGCCCTGGTGAAGCGTATTGACCGGCATACCGTGTCCATTACGGCAGCGGAGATTTCCGATGTGTCCATCGACGATGAGTTTATCCGTCGGATTCGGGCGTCCTATTATTTTATCGGGGCGCTGCTCGGCAAGTACCAGAAGGCCTGCGTGCCGCTGCCCGGCGGATGTGCCATCGGCTCCCGACCCATTGACCAGCACCTGAAGGGCTTCCGGGCCCTGGGCACCAACGTGCAGATCCGGAACGGCTGCGTTGTGGCCAATGCAGAGAACGGGCTTCATGCCTCCCACATTTACCTGGACGTGGTTTCCGTGGGCGCCACCATCAACATCATGCTGGCGGCGGCACTGGCAGAGGGGCAGACCATCATTGAGAATGTGGCAAAAGAGCCTCATATCGTGGATGTGGCCAATTTCCTGAACAGTATGGGCGCCAGCATCAAGGGCGCCGGCACCGACACCATCCGGATCCGGGGCGTACAGAAGCTTCACGGCACCAGCTATGCGGTGATTCCGGACCAGATTGAGGCGGGCACCTTTATGTGTGCGGCAGCCGCCACCCGGGGAGATATTCTCATTAAAAACGTGATCCCCAAGCATCTCGAGTCCATCTCCGCAAAGCTTCTGGAAATGGGCAACACCATCATCGAATATGATGAGGCCGTGCGGGTCATCGGCAGCGATGTGCAGCATCCTACGGATGTGAAGACGCTGCCCTATCCGGGCTTCCCGACCGATATGCAGCCCCAGATCAGCGTGACGCTGGCACTGGCCAGAGGCACATCCATCGTTACCGAGTCCATTTTCGAGAATCGCTTCAAGTATGTGGACGAGCTGGCGCGGATGGGCAGCTCCATTAAGGTGGAGGGAAATGTCTCCGTCATCGACGGTGTGAAGGGACTGACCGGAGCTTCCGTGAACGCGCTGGATCTGCGTGCCGGTGCGGCTCTCGTCATTGCCGGGCTTTGCGCCGAAGGCATTACCACGGTGAACGAGATCGGCTTCATACAGAGAGGCTATGAGCACTTCGAGCAGAAGCTGCAGGCGCTGGGTGCCGACATTTCCCTGGTCAACGATGAGCGGGAGGCCCTGAAGTTCCGCATGAAGGTAGGCTAAATGCCGCGGAATTTCCGTGTATCCCGAAAGAAACAAAAATATTTCCAGAAATCGATTGACAATAAATTAACAATGCTCTATAATGCAGATACATTGATAAAAGATTAACAAACATGTGCGTGCGAAAGCAAGCCACCTTACTGATTTGTTTCTTAATCTTTTATCAAGCTTAAAAAATCTTTTGTTGCCGCGAAATGATGAAGAGGGGATGTGCCCTTCGGAACAAGGAGGAAAAGGATGGCAAAGGAATTGAAGAATCCGGAAATTGTCAATGACATGGAGAGCCTCACAGCGAAGCTGCAGGTGATCAGAGCCGCACAGGAGAAGTATGCGACCTATACGCAGGAGCAGGTAGATGCGATTTTTAACGCTGCCGCTACCGCTGCAAACCAGCAGAGAATTCCTCTGGCCCAGATGGCTGTAGAGGAGACCGGCATGGGCGTGGTTGAGGACAAGGTCATCAAGAACAACTACGCAGCTGAGTACATCTACAATAAGTACAAGTATGACAGAACCTGCGGTGTGATCGAGGAGGATCCGGCATTCGGCACCAAGACTGTGGCTGAGCCGCTGGGCCTGGTGGCTGCGGTTATCCCGACCACAAACCCCACTTCTACAGCTATCTTCAAGACGCTGATCTGCCTGAAGACCAGAAATGCCATCATCATCAGCCCGCACCCGCGTGCTAAGAAGAGCACCATTGCTGCGGCAAAGATCGTTCTGGACGCTGCTGTAAAGGCCGGCGCACCGGAGAACATCATCGGCTGGATCGATGAGCCGTCTCTGGAGATGACCACCGAGGTTATGCGTGATGCAGACTGCATCCTGGCAACCGGCGGCCCGGGCATGGTACATTCCGCTTATTCATCCGGAACACCGGCTCTCGGCGTAGGTGCAGGAAACAACCCCTGTATCATCGATGAGAGCGCAGATATCGAGAATGCGGTTTCTTCCATTCTCCACTCCAAGACCTTCGATAATGGTATGATCTGTGCTTCCGAGCAGACCGTAACGGTTCTTGCCAGCGTATATGACAAGGTAAAGAAGGAGTTCGAGTACAGAGGTGCTTACTTCCTGAAGAAGGATGAGCTGGACAAGGTACGGAACACCATCCTCATCAACGGCTCTCTCAATGCGAAGATCGTAGGTCAGCCGGCATGGAAGATCGCTGAGATGGCCGGTGTGCAGATCCCGCACGACAAGAAGGTCATCATCGGTGAGGTAACCGATTACAGCAAGGCAGAGCCGTTCGCACACGAGAAGCTCTCTCCGGTACTCGGCATGTACAAGGCAAAGGATTTCGACGATGCACTGGATAAGGCCGAGACACTGCTGATGGACGGCGGTCCCGGACATACCGCATCTCTCTTCATTGATTCCAGAGAGAGCGAGAAGATCCACAAGCATGCCGTAAGAATGCATGCCTGCCGTATCCTGCACAACATGCCTTCTTCACACGGCGGCATCGGTGATCTGTACAACTTCAAGGTAGCTCCGTCCCTGACACTGGGCTGCGGCTCTTACGGCGGAAACTCCGTATCTGAGAACGTAGGCATCAAGCACCTGCTGAATTACAAGACAGTGGCAGAGAGGAGAGAGAACATGCTTTGGTTCAGAACACCCCAGAAGGTATATTTCAAGAAGGGCTGTATGCCGGTGGCACTTGCCGAGCTGAAGGACGTATACGGCAAGAAGAAGTGCTTCATCGTAACCGACTCCTTCCTGGCTTCTGCAGGTTATACCAAGCCGATTACCGACAAGCTCCACGAGATGGGCATTGATTATACTGTATTCTCTCATGTACAGCCGGATCCGACTCTGGCCAATGCACAGGAGGGTGCTGAGCTGATGCGTCGTTATCAGCCTGACTGCATTATCGCCTTCGGCGGCGGTTCTGCAATGGATGCCGGCAAGATCATGTGGGTTCTGTATGAGCACCCGGATGTAAAGTTCGAGGATATGGCAATGCGCTATATCGATATCCGCAAGAAGGTTTACCAGTTCCCGAAGATGGGTGAGAAGGCACTCTTCGTAGCCATCCCGACCTCTTCCGGTACAGGTTCTGAGGTAACACCGTTTGCCGTTATCACAGATCAGGAGACCGGTACAAAGTATCCGATCACCGACTACGAGCTCCTGCCGAACATTGCAATCGTAGATACCGATAACATGATGACACAGCCGAGGGGTCTGACAGCTGCATCCGGTGTCGATGTACTGGTACACTCTCTGGAGGCATACGCATCCATGATGGCAACACCGTACACAGACGGTCTGGCTCTGCAGGCAATGAAGAGAGTCTTCGATTATCTGCCGACTGCTTACAACGAGCCGACAAACATCGAGGCCAGAAACGAGATGGCAAATGCTTCCTGCATGGCAGGTATGGCCTTCGCCAATGCCTTCCTGGGTATCTGCCACTCCATGGCACACAAGCTTGGTGCTTACCACCATATTCCGCACGGCCTTGCCAATGCGCTGCTTCTCACTGAGGTAATTCGTTACAATTCTTCCGAGCAGCCGCCTAAGATGGGTACCTTCCCGCAGTATGAGTATCCGCATACACAGCACAGATATGCTGAGTGCGCACGCTTCTGCGGCATCAATGAGAAGGATGACGCCAAGGCTGTTGAGAAGCTCTGCGACAAGATCGTTGAGCTGAAGAAGGCTGTCGGCATCAAGGAGACCATCGCTGACTACAACGTGACAGAGGAAGATTTCCTGAAGACGCTGGATGAGATGTCCGTTAATGCCTTCGACGATCAGTGTACCGGTGCAAACCCGCGTTATCCGCTGATCTCCGATCTGAAGGAGATGTATAAGTTCGCATTCTACGGCAAGAACTATCAGCAGAATGAGAACACACCTGTTGAGATCATGGCCGGTCTCAAGGAGTACACAGCATAAGCCTTTTCATATGCAGTAACACTTGCGGCAACAAGTTTACGATACA
>CAZJQX010000020.1:0-14539 GCA_964548305.1 uncultured Lachnospiraceae bacterium | reverse complement strand
TGATAGTAGATGCGCGCTATTATAACTTTAAATCATGCCAATAAATTTTTCTTGTGCGCTATATAACACTGTGCTATATTAAAGTCTGTAAAAATGTTCGGAGTCAATGGTGACGCCTCTGATAGGGAAGCTTTTCCGGGGAGTAGGAGCGACCCCTTGATTCTGAGCTGGAATCAGTCGGTTCCCAAAAGGAGGAGAAACCATGTCTTACGTAAGTGAAGTATTCGAGAACCTGAAGCAGAAGCATCCGCACGAGCCGGAGTTTCTGGAGGCAGCTGAGAGAATCCTGAATTCTCTGGCACCCATCGTTGAGGCCAACGAGGACGTTTACAGAAAGAACGCCCTGCTGGAGAGATTTGTTGAGCCGGAGAGAATTGTTTCCTTCAGAGTACCCTGGACAGATGACAAGGGTGTAAATCACGTAAACCTGGGCTACAGAGTACAGTTCAACTCTGCTATCGGACCGTACAAGGGAGGCCTTCGCTTCCATCCGTCCGTGAACCAGTCTATCCTGAAGTTCCTGGGTATGGAGCAGATTCTGAAGAATTCCCTGACAGGCCTTCCCATCGGCGGCGGCAAGGGCGGTTCTGATTTCGATCCGCACGGCAAGTCCGATGCAGAGGTAATGCGTTTCTGCCAGAGCTTCATGACTGAGCTCTGCAAGTACATCGGCAAGGACGTGGATGTTCCGGCCGGCGACATTGGCGTAGGCGGACGTGAGGTTGGCTATATGTACGGCCAGTACAAGAGAATCACAGGCCTCTACGAGGGCGTACTCACCGGTAAGGGACTGACCTTCGGCGGCTCTCTGGCAAGAACAGAGGCAACCGGCTATGGTCTCGTTTACATCGTGGACGAGATGGTAAAGGCTGCCGGCAAGAGCCTGAAGGGTGCTGTCATCACTGTATCCGGTTCCGGAAACGTAGCACAGTATGCAATCCAGAAGGCACATGCTCTGGGCGCTAAGGTTGTGACATGCTCCGACTCCAACGGTTATGTTTATGACGCAGACGGCATCAAGCTGGATGTGGTTATGGACATCAAGAACGGTCACCGCGGCAGAATCAAGGAGTATGTGGAGAAGGTGCCGACCGCTCAGTACTTCGAGGGTGAGAGACCTTGGGGCGTTAAGTGTGACATTGCCCTTCCCTGCGCAACCCAGAACGAGATCAACGGCGCTGATGCAAAGAAGCTGCTGGACAACGGCTGCTGGGCAGTGGCAGAGGGTGCCAACATGCCTTCCGATTCCGACGCCATCGATGCATATCTTGCTGCCAAGATCCTGTACATGCCCGCAAAGGCAGCCAATGCCGGCGGTGTAGCTGTATCCGCACTGGAGATGTCCCAGAACTCCGAGAGACTGTCCTGGACCTTCGAGGAAGTGGACGGCAAGCTGCATGACATTATGGTCAACATCTACAAGAATGTTGCCGATGCTGCTAAGCGCTACGGCCACGAGGGAGACTTCGTCGTTGGCGCCAACATCGCCGGCTTCGAGAAGGTTTCCGAGGCTATGCTGGCTCAGGGACTTGTATAAATTATTATTACCAGGGGGTATCTGCGGAAGCGGATGCCCTTTTTTCTTGCCTTACTTTCGGAAAAAGTGTACTATGAGCGTAACATTTTGTAATTGTTTAGCGCATTGCGAAGTGGTGTGGCGATGCGGTGCTAAACAGTTACTTTTTTAGGCAAAACAACGAAATAAGGAGCAGGAACGGCAATGAAGCTCATGAAGACAGAGGAGGCGGTGGGGCAGATGCTCTGCCACGATATCACCCAGATCATCCGCGGCGTGAAGAAGGGCCCGGTATTCAAGAAGGGACACATTATCACCGAGGAGGATATACCGGTGCTCCTGTCTGTGGGCAAGGACCATATCTATATCTGGGAAGTGAATGAGAACATGATGCATGAAAATGACGCCGCCATGGTGCTTTATGAGCTCTGCCGCAGCGAGAACATGCATCCTTCCGGCATTTCCGAGGGCAAGGTGGAGCTGATCGCGGACTGTGACGGCCTACTGTGCGTTGACCGGGAGCGGCTGCTGAAGGTCAATTCCTTCGGGGAAATGATGATTGCGACCCGGCATGACCGCTTCCCTGTGAAGAAGGGAGACAAGCTGGCGGGTACCCGTATTATCCCGCTGATCATCGAGAAGGAAAAGATGGAGCGTGTGCAGACGATGGTCAGCGGCGCACCGATTCTCCGGCTTCTGCCCTTCCGTCCCCGGAAGGTCGGCATTGTTACCACGGGAAACGAGGTTTATTACCACCGCATCGAGGATACCTTCACGCCGGTGGTGGAGGAGAAAATCCGGGAGTACGGCGGCGAGGTCATTGCCCATGCATACAGCAGCGATGATACGGAGATGGAGACGGACTGCATTCGTCAGGTGCTTGCGGCGGGGGCCGACATGGTGATCTGCACCGGCGGCATGTCCGTGGATCCCGACGACCGCACGCCCTACGCCATCCGGCAGGTGGCGGACCGGGTGGTGAGCTATGGCGCACCCGTGCTGCCCGGGGCGATGTTTATGCTGGCGTATAAGAAGGGCTTTGCCCAGGGCAAAGGCTCTGACACGCTCGCCGCTAAGGCATCTGTAGAGGAGCCGGGAGACCCGTTGGATAACGAAATTCCCATTCTGGGACTGCCCGGCTGCGTCATGTATGCGAAACGCACCATTTTTGATCTGATTCTGCCACGGCTTATGGCGGGAGAGATCGTGGAAAAGGAAAGCATTGACCGGTTGGGGAATGGGGGACTGTGCCTGAATTGTCCCACCTGCACATTCCCGAACTGCGGCTTCGGAAAGGGCTGAGAACGATGAAGAAGGATTTTTTTACCGCGCTGGATGCCCTGAATGCGAATCTGGAGAGCTGTAGCCTCACCTGCCTTTCTCCGGCGTATCTGGGGGAGAAGGCCATTTGCACCGGGGGCGAGTGGGCCTATCGTGAGAAGCCGGACGGCTTTTTTGCGGAATTGGAAGGCTTTGCCCAGGGCAAAGCCTTTGACACGCTCGCCGCTAAGGCATCCACTGGGCACCCGCCAGCCAAGCTGTCGCTCAGCCCAGTGGATTTGGATAATGTCGGCGGCCTCGAGCTGCCGAGCGGCTGCGGCATTTTTCAGCTGGCTGGAGAAACGGTCTACGGGGAGCGCCTGGGACATGAGAAGAAGCTCATCATCTGCGGGGCCGGGCATGTCTCCATCGCCATCATTAAAATCGCAAAGCTGCTGGGACTGCATGTCATCTGCATTGAGGACCGTCCTTCCTTTGCGGACAATGCCCGGGCAGCGGGCGCGGATCAGGTGCTGTGCGAGGATTTCGAGACGGCACTGAAGGTGCTGCCCAGCGATGGTGACAGCTATTTCGTGATTGTCACCCGGGGACACCGCTATGACCGGGACTGCCTCAGGATCATTGCCGGAAAGCAGCACGCGTATATCGGACTCATGGGTTCCCGGCGCCGTGTGCAGCTCGTGAAGGAGAGTCTTCTGGCGGAAGGCGTCAATGCCGAGGTGCTGGCGCGTGTTCATACGCCTATCGGTCTCGCCATTGGGGCGGAGACGCCGGAGGAAATCGCGGTTTCTGTTATGGCGGAGATCATCGAGGTGAAGAACGGAGCGCAGAAGAATTTCGGCTTCCCGGAGGACATTTTGCGGGCAGTGATCGGCGGACATCATCGGGAACCGGAAGCGGGAAAAAAGGTGCTTTGCACCATCATCAGCCGGAAGGGTTCGGCACCCCGGCAGGTGGGCACGAAGATGCTGCTGCTTTCCGATGGACGATGCATCGGCACCATCGGAGGCGGCTGCATTGAGGCAGAGGTGGTCCGGCGAGGCCGGGAATTGTTTATGGAGGACGAGGACGCTGCTAAGGCATCCACTGGGCGCTCGTCAGCCAAGCAGCCGCTCAGCCCAGTGGATATTTTTGAGGTGGATCTCACTGCGGAGATGGCCAGCGATGAAGGGATGGTCTGCGGCGGCAAGGTTGAGGTGCTGCTGGAGCGGATTTGCGAGGGTACGGAATGAGTGCGCCCGATACGCTGGCCGACAGATTCGGGCGTAGGATCAATTATCTCCGGCTGTCCATCACGGACCGCTGCAACCTGCGCTGCCGGTATTGCATGCCGCTCAGCCCGCAAGCCAGGCTTGCGCGAGACCCGGAGGATATACTTAGCTACGAGGAGTTGCTCCGGGCGGCGGAGGCTGCAGCGGCACTCGGCATCAGCCGTTTTAAAATCACCGGCGGAGAGCCCTTGTGCCGACGGGACTGTGCGTCCTTTATCGGGCGCTTAAAGCGTATTCCCGGTGTGGAGCAGGTGACGCTCACCACAAACGGCATTTTGCTGGCGGAGGCGATGCCGCAGCTCTTGCATGCGGGGATAGATGCGGTGAACATCAGTCTGGATACGTTGAATCCGCAGACCTATAAAGAGATAACGGGATACGACGCACTGCCGGCGGTGCTGGCGGGACTGGAGGCAGCCCTGGCAGCCGGACTTCCGGTAAAGCTCAATGCTGTGCTGACAGAGGGCAGCAATGTCGGGGACGGACAGGCGCTTCTCGCACTGGCCGAAGCCCGGAAGCTTGATGTGCGCTTTATCGAGCTGATGCCCATCGGCTACGGACGGCAGCAGCGTGGCGTTTCCAATGTGCAGCTGCTGGAGTCGCTTCACGAGCGCTACCCGGGAATGGAAAGAGATCCGCGGCGGCACGGTAACGGGCCGGCGGTCTATTACCGGATTCCCGGCTTTCAGGGCAGCGTGGGCTTCATCAGTGCGCTGCATGAGAAATTCTGCAGCACCTGCAACCGCCTGCGCCTCACGGCCTGGGGACAGCTGAAGCCCTGCCTCTGCTACGGGGAGGCGGTGGACCTTCGGGCGGTTCTGCGCCGTCCGGACAGCAGCCGGGAAATGCTGCAGGCAGCCATCCGTCAGGCGGTGCGGCAGAAACCGGCGGCGCATTGCTTTGAGGATATCGGCGCAGTGACAGAGGGAAAGGAAATGGTGGAAATCGGAGGATGAGTATACAGGGTACCGTCATGGCGGTCTGCACCAGCCCGGGAAAGGGCACCGGCAAGACACCGAGAGACAGCATTCGCCTCCTGCCGGACTACGGCATCGAGGGAGATGCCCACGCAGGAAAGTGGCACCGTCAGGTGAGTCTTCTTTCTTATGAAGAAATCGAGAAATTCCGAGAACAGGGGGCCGTCATAAGCTTCGGCGACTTCGGTGAAAACCTCGTCCTGTCGGGCTTCGATCTGAAGACGCTGCCTGTGGGGACGCGGCTTCGGATCGGGGAGGCGCTGCTCGAAATCAGTCAGATCGGAAAGGCCTGCCACAGTCACTGCGCGATTTATAAGAGCGTTGGGGACTGCATCATGCCTCGGGAGGGCGTGTTCACCGTGGTGCTGGAGGGCGGCGAAATCCGTCCCGGAATGGCAGCGGAGCTCATTCCCGCGGATCCCAATCGGCCATTTCGGGCTGCCGTCATTACCCTGTCGGATCGGGCCTTCGCCGGCAGCTATGAGGACCGCTCCGGTCCGCTGATCAGGGAAATGCTTTCGGCGGCGGGCTACCGGGTGGAGGAGACACTGCTGCTCCCCGACGGCAAGGAAAGGCTTGCGCAGGAGCTTCGGCGTCTTGCGGACCAGCGGCAGATCGAGCTGATTCTCACCACCGGCGGCACGGGCTTTTCGGAGCGGGATCAGACCCCGGAGGCCACGAAGGCCGTCTGTGAGCGGGAGGTGCCGGGCATCGGAGAAGCGCTTCGGGCCTATTCTCTGCAGTTCACGAGAAATGCAATCCTGAGCCGCCAGACCGCCGGGATTCGCGGCAAAAGCCTCATTATTAATATGCCCGGAAGCCCCAAGGCCTGCCGTGAGGATCTGGAATTTCTGCTTCCGGTGCTGCCCCACGGACTGGGAATACTGCGGGGCAGTGAAACGGAATAGGAGCGGAGAAGTTTGCATCAAGCAAACTTCGCAGCGAGCAGACAACTTTCCGAAGGGAAGTTGCTCGCGAGAGCGAGTTCATCGAGAGCTACAGGCTCGAGATGAATCAAGGAGAAGTTTGCATCAAGCAAACTTCGCAGCGAGCAGACAACTTTCCGAAGGGAAGTTGCTCGCGAGAGCGAGTTCATCGAGAGCTACAGGCTCGAGATGAATCAAGGAGAAGTTTGCATCAAAGATGTCTTAAAGACATCACGTCTTTTTAGATATAGGCAAAAGCAACTTATAGGAGGAAAAAAATGAAAAAAACAATTTGGACCAGAGTGACCGCAGCGGCTTGTGCAGCAGCCTGTGCAGTGGGCCTGAGCGCCTGCGGCAGCAGCACGACAGCAACGACCGCAGCAGCAACAACTGCAGCAGCGACAGAAGCCGAAACCGCGGCAGCAACGGAAGCGGCAGAGGAGACCACAGCGGCAGCAGAGGAGGCTTCTTCTGATGCGGTTTACACCTCTGACAGCGGCTACAACGATGAGGAGACTGAGATTCAGGTGTTCATCGCCGCATCTCTCAACACCGTGATGACCGATTTGGCAGCCCGCTACAACGAGATCCATCCCAATGTGAAGATCACCTTCAATGCGGATTCCTCCGGAAAGCTTCTGACCCAGATCGAAGAGGGCTATGCCTGCGACGTCTTCTTCTCCGCAGCCCAGAAGCAGATGAATACACTGGAGAACGAGGACAAGCTGGTGGTAGAGGGCACCCGCAAGGATGTGCTGAACAACCAGGTGGTGGTGATCACCTTGAAGGACAGCGGCACCGCCGTAACCGGTCTGGAGACCCTGAAGGATGCCAAGTCCATTGCACTGGCAGACGGCTCCGTTCCGGTAGGCAAGTACACAAGACAGGCCCTTGTCAAGGCCGGTATCCTGCCGGAGGCTGAGGACGTATCCAAGATCACCACCCAGGAGGTTTCCGAGGCACTCGGCGGCGTGGAGATTTCCGAGCAGTCCAACGTATCCAAGGTTCTGGCTGCCGTGGTAGAGGGCTCCTGTGAGGTAGGTACTACTTACTATTCTGATACCTACGGCTATGAGGATCAGCTTGACATTCTGGAGAAGGTTTCCTATGATCTCACCGGAAATGTGATCTACCCCATCGCACAGGTACAGAACGACGAGGCAGATGATGTGGAAAAGGCAGCAGCCAAGGACTTCATCGACTACGTCACCAGCGATTCCGTGAAGGAAGTGCTGGAGAGCTACTACTTTGATACCAATGTATAAATAATTTTAAGGATATTTTTAAGGGGTTCGCGCCTTTTGGTGTGAACCCTATATTGTTTTCAGGAGGATGCGGCATGGCGGACTTTACACACTTTGATGCAGAGGGAAATGCCTTCATGGTGGATGTTTCGGAGAAGGCGGAGACCCATCGGCGGGCCCTGGCTGTTGGAAAAATCCAGGTTTCTTCGGCGGTCTATCAGGCCATTGCGGAGAAAACCGTCAAAAAGGGAGACGTGCTGACGGTGGCTCAGGTCGCCGGAATCATGGGCACAAAGCGCACCGCAGACCTGATTCCCATGTGCCATCTTCTGAATCTGACCAATGCAAAGGTTAGTTTCGAGTTCTGTCCGGAGGAAAGCTGCATTTGTGCGCTCTGTGAGGTGAAGACCGACGGCAGGACCGGCGTGGAAATGGAGGCACTGACGGGAGTCAGCGTTGCGCTCCTCACCATTTATGACATGTGCAAAGCCATCGACAAAGGTATGGTGATCCGCGACATCCATCTGCTGGAGAAAAGCGGCGGGAAGAGCGGCGATTTCGTATTTGATGAGGTGAAGCAATGAAGGAAGTCTACATGGATCATGCGGCCACCACACCGCTGGCACCGGCGGTGCTGGAAGTAATGCTGCCCTATTTCGGGGAAAAATTCGGCAACGCCTCTACCGTCTATCGACGCGGGCAGCGCGCCCGGATGGCCATTGAGGACAGCCGCCGGCGCATCGCGGCGACAATCAATGCCCGGCCCGAGGAGATCTGCTTCACCGGCGGCGGCTCGGAATCGGACAACATGGCGCTGCGCGGCGGCCTCGCGCTGTCCCGGAAGCGGCACATCATTGTTTCTGCCATTGAGCATCATGCTGTGCTCCACACCTGCGAGGCGCTGGCGGCGGAGGGGGCTGAGATAACGTATCTACCGGTGGATGAAAGAGGCTTCGTGGATCCGGCGGCGGTGGCAGCTGCCCTCCGTCCGGAGACGGCAATTGTTTCCGTTATGAGCGCCAACAACGAAATCGGCACGCTGGAGCCCACCGCCGAGATCGGCAGCATTTGCCGGGAAGCGGGCGTTCTCTTCCATATAGATGCGGTACAGGCCTTCGGGCAGATTCCGCTGGACGTGCAGGCCCTGCAGGTGGACCTTCTTTCTGCCTCCGCCCATAAGCTGAACGGTCCCCAGGGCGTGGGACTTCTGTACATTCGCCGGGGGCTGCAGCTGCCGCCGCTGATTCATGGCGGTGCCCAGGAACGGGGGCGGCGGGCCGGTACGGAGAACCTGGCGGGCATCGTGGGCTTCGCCCGGGCAGCAGAGCTTGCGCAGGAGAGCATGGAGGAGCGCAGCGCCCGTGAAAGGGAAATTCGGGATCACATGATCCGGCGCCTCACGACGGAGATTTCGGCCTGCCGCCTGAACGGGGATCCGGAGAAGCGGCTTCCGAACAATGTCCATGTGCTGCTTCCCTGTGTGGAGGGAGAATCGTTGCTTCTTTTGCTGGATCAGAAGGGCATCGCCGCCGCCAGCGGCAGCGCCTGTGCCAGCGGCTCTCTGGAGCCGAGCCATGTACTCCGGGCCATCGGCATTAGCCACGAGGATGCCTTTTCCGGCCTCCGTTTAAGCATCGGCGCGGAAACGACATTGGAGGATGCAGATTACGTGGTGGACAGCCTGAAGGAAATTGTGGATAAGCTCCGTGAGAAGAGCCCCCGCTGGAGGGAGCGGCAGCAGGGATAAGTGCACTTTTCCCGGAAATTCCAAGGAAATACGGGGGCTGAAGCATGTGGAGTACTTGCATTCGAATGTGGATTCGTTTATCATTTGTAACTGTTTAGCACTACGGTGCTAAACAGTACTATCATTATAAGTAAGACTTGAGGAAGCAGACGGAGGAAAGGCATGCACAGATTTTTGAGGTCGATCGGTTTTTCCGGCATCAAAACAGACCAGGAGGCGGAGGTCTATCTGGATCGTGCGGTAAACGAAAAGTACAGAAGTGAGATTCTGATGCTGAGCCCGGAGAGCCGGCTGGAGGAATACTGTATGCAGGTGGCGCCCTCCATGGGCATCATGGTGGTGGGACACCGGGACAGCGCCGACATTTTCCACAGGGACTACTACTTCCCCTTCGTCCGGAGCTTTGACGGCACGCTGACAGAGGAGGGCTCGCTGGAACGGCATGCGGAGCGGGAAACCTATGAGGGAGTGCTGGAGGACTTTCGCTCCGGCATTACTCTGATTTTCTATCTCTGCAATTCCGTGGAAATGCGTGGTATCGCCCAGGCCCAGATTCCGGTGCGGATCCGGCAGGCCTTCCTCACGGGACTGGCCACAGAGGGCAAGATCCTGCTGCCGACGCAGCGGCACGAGGATGAGGAGAGCTGTCAGCGACGTCTGCGGGAGCAGAAGGCCCTCTATGAGGCGGCCCGGAACGGGGACGAGGACGCCATTGAAACGCTGACGGAGACGGACATGAATCTCATGTCTGAGGTGAATGCCCGCATCGAGAATGAGGACCTCTATTCCGTGGTGGAATCCAGCTTCATGCCCACGGGCGTCGAATGCGACCAGTATACCGTGCTGGGAGAGATCACCGGCATCCGGGTGAAGAGCAACGTGTATACCCATGAAAATGTTGTTGACCTCCGGCTGCGCTGCAACGACGCGGTTTTTCACGTCTGCATCAATGAAGCTGATCTTGTCGGCGTACCCGCTGTGGGCCGCCGCTTTAAGGGACGGATCTGGATGCAGGGCTTCATGGAGTTCACGGAGCTGCCTTCCGGTGAAGGGGACAGCAGTGAAGAGGGGGAAAATGCATGATGACGCAGGATTTTCTGGGACACATCCGGGATCTGGCGGGGAAGACCCGGCAGAATGCCTATCTCACGCATACGGAATTTCTGTCCGCATCAGAGCTCTCCGATTTCTATACGGAATTACGGCGTCTGCCGGGCGGGCTTTCGGCAAATCATCCGGCGGACAGTCCAATGGATATAAGAAGCGGAACCCTGGACGGGGTTCCGTTTCTCGTTTACGGCGGCCACAGCGAGGCCGAGCGAAATGTGCTCTGCTTTTTGCCGGACTGGCTCAGTCCCGAGGATTTTCTGACAGGCGAGGCAGCTAACGGCGAGGTGCTGAAGATGCTCCGGGTGGAGCCTGTGAACCGGCGCTTTGCGGAGGCGTTGAGCCATCGTGATTTCCTCGGTGCCCTCATGAACCTGGGCATTGAGCGAAACCGCATCGGTGATATTCTGGTGAGTGACGAGGAAAGCTGTATCTTTGTGCTGTCTTCCCTGTCCGGACTTATCGCAGAGGAGCTCACGAGGGTGAAGCACACCAGTGTCCGCTGCACCCTGCTGCCGCCGGGGGAATGCGGGATTGCGCCGCGTTTTCAGGAGCTCGGCGGCTCCGTGGCCTCCTGTCGGTTGGATGCGCTGCTCGCCATGGTCTTTTCACTTTCTCGGGGAACGGCCCAGACCCTGATCGAGCGGGAGCTGGCGGCGGTGAATGGCGGCACCTGTCTCAGCGCCGGCCACGTGCTGCAGCCCGGGGACCGGGTTTCACTCCGGGGCTACGGCAAATTCATCTTTGACGGAGAAGAGAAGCGCACCAAAAAGGGCCGCCTCTATGTCCATTGCCGCAGATTTGTGTAACGTTTGACGCAAAGGCTATTGTTTCAACATCATTCTTAGTTAGGAAATGCCATGAAAACACTTTTTTACCGGCTGCTGGCCGTGATCTTTTCGCTGTTCCTGATTTTTGTACTGCTGATCACCTCCTTCGAGGCGGTCTGCTACTGGAATCCGGGCTATTATGAGGCGGAGTTTGAAAAATACGATGTGCTGGATTCCCTGCAGGAATGGCGCGGTGAGACCATGAGCATGGAGGATCTGACGGCGGTAATGCACCAGACCATGGTCTATCTTCGGGGTGATCGGGAAAATCTGATCGTGGAAACGGAGATCAACGGCCGCGAAGCGGAGTTCTACAATGAAAATGAGAAGAGCCATATGGCGGATGTCCGCGTACTTTTTGTGACCTCGGTGACGCTGCGGGCCCTGGCGGTTCTGGCGATTCTGGCCATTTTCGGCCTGCTGCTGATCCTGGAGCACGGCCGTGCCCTGTACTGGCTGGGCCGGGGCTTTCTCCGGGTCTGCCTCGCCATCGGCATCCTGTCGGCCCTCTTCGGTCTGCTGGCGGCCACGGACTTCACCAAATACTTCACTCTCTTCCATGAGCTCTTCTTCAGTCAGGGAAACTGGATGTTCGATCCCCGGGAGAGCCGCATGATCAATATGCTGCCGGAGGGCTTTTTCAGCGACACGGCCCTCCGCATCCTTCTGACCTTCCTGGGCTCCATCGTTGTACTGCTGATTCCGGCGGGTATTTTTACTAAATTTGCGAAGAATTGGGGTTATAAATAAGATGTTTGAGAATGATTTTATGGATCGCCCCCGGCGGGCGGTGCTGGCGGGCGCTTGTATCTCCGGGGAAATGTCGGCGGAGGCCTTCGAGGTGAGCATGTCCGAGCTGCACGGGCTCTGCGAGGCCTGTCACATCGAGGCGGTGGGCGAGCTGACGCAGAATCTGTCCGGCGAGGATTCCGCTTACTACATCGGCAGCGGCAAGGTCGGCGAGCTTAAGAATCAGGTTTATCTTCTGGAGGCGGATCTCGTCATCTTCAACAATACACTGTCGCCCTCACAGCTCGCCAATCTGGCGCATGATCTCGAGGTGGAGGTGATTGACAAGACCAACCTCATTCTGAACATCTTTGCCATGCGGGCGCGGTCTGCGGAGGCCCGGATGCAGGTGGAATACGCGAAGCTCCAGTACATGCTGCCCCGGCTCGTGGGGCTTCGGCAGAACCTCTCCCGGCAGGGCGGCACCGGCGGCTCCATGTCCAACAAGGGCGCCGGTGAAACCCAAATTGAGCTGGACCGGCGGCACATCCAGAAGGAAATGGCGGAGCTGCGCCGGGCACTCCGGGAGGTAGAGCAGAATCGCGGCACCCAACGAAAGAAGCGGGAGCGGTCCGGCCTTCCGCTGGTGGCGCTGGTGGGCTATACCAATGCCGGCAAGTCCACTTTAATGAACCGGCTCATTGACCACTGCGGCGAGGACACGGAGAAGCACGTGCTGGTGCAGGACATGCTCTTTGCCACCCTGGATACGACCGTGCGGAAGATCAGCCCCGGGGATCATCGGGATTTTCTGCTTTCCGATACCGTCGGCTTCATCAATGATCTGCCCCATAAGCTGGTGGAGGCCTTCCGCTCCACGTTGGAGGAGGCGCTGAATGCGGATCTCATTCTGGAGGTTATCGACTATTCCGATCCCAACTACCGGATGCACATGGATGTAACGGCCCGGACCCTGAAGGAGCTGGGGGCGGGACATATCCCGGTGCTCTATCTCATGAATAAGGCGGACAGAGTATACGAGACAGCTGCGCTGCCCATTGTCCGCGGGGATAAGCTCTACATCTCCGGAGCCGAAGGCATTGGCATGGAAGAGCTGCTGGAGGCCATTGACGGGAAGCTCTTCGCCGACTGCTTCACCTGCGAGCTCAGGATTCCCTACCGGGACAGCGGCGTGGAGAACGTGCTTCGGGAGCGGGCTCAGGTGCTGGAAGCGAAGTACGAGGACGAGGGCATCTATCTTCGGGCCAGCCTGAACCAGGAGCTGCTGCAGCGGTATAAGGAGTACGTGATTATGTGAGGTCGAAGGCCTCAAACACCTCGGTTTCCAGAAATTCCCTGAATCTGGGAAGATAAAAGCGGATTTCGCCGTACGTGCGGACGTCAATGAGGCCGCGTTCCTTCAGCCTTCGCCGATACTGGTTGAACTTATTGGCATCCATTTCTGCAATGCTCCGAATGTCCTTTACGCTATGGCTTTTGGATTTGGCAATGGCCAGCATGACCCGCTGGTCTGTTTCGGAAAGCTCCATCCAGAGCTTTCCATAGGCCAGCTCCGCCAGCTTCTGATCATATTCCTCGAGAATTTCCTCGGACAGAATCCCGGCGTCCTTATGTTCCCAGGAAACATAGCCTAGAATCTGGAAGGCCAGGGAATAACCATTGGTTGCCTTCGCCAGCTTGAGGCATTGGGCTTTGCTGTAGCCAAAGACCCGCTGGTAGGTGCTGGCCATGGCACGGATATCCAGTTGTGACAGGATAAGCCGAGGAGCCCGGTACAGAAATGTCAGATTCCGGACATCCCGGAGCGCCTCCATTTCCTCAAAAAGCGCTGTGGCGAGAAAGAAAATCGGCCGGCGGTTTGTGACAAAAATCTGGAAGGCACTGATGAAGGCCCGCATCTGTTCCGTGTTTGTGACCTCATCAATGGCTACCAGTACATTCAATCCTTTTTTTTCCAGTGCAGAGAGAATATTATCGATGGCCTTTGTGGTATTTTCTGCCGGTGCTTTTTCGTTCATGGAAATGCTAAGCATGGGAAGAGACAGAGCCATGCTGGCATCTGTTTGGGGCGCATGAACCCGGGGATCATGATACAGAATCTGATAAAGCGCATCCAGAATATTCTCCACAGGACTGATCTTAACAACAATCCAGTTTTTCAGTTTTTCAAAATCCTCACAGAGATCCGTCATGGTGACGGTTTTTCCGCTTCCTCGGACACCCAGCAGAACATACAGCTGATCCGTCACAGGAAGCTCTGTAAACAGCTCCAGTATTTTCTCTTTTTCCTGACTTCTGCGAATATATTCATTGGGAACACGTCCAAAGGAAATGCTGAAGGGGTTTTTCATAGCAGACTCCTCTCCCTTTTACATCTTTTTACAACTTTTGAATGATTTTACATCTTTTTACAACTTTCGACAAGACGGTGGTGATATTAAGCTGAGATAAATCTGTTGACGCAAACAGTAAAGAACAGTAAAATGATTTTAAAACAGTAAACGACAGTAAAGAACAGTAAAAAACGAGAGGCAACAGTAAAAACGGAAAGCGAGTCAGTGTATGCAAAACTGGATCTTTCCTTTTTCGGTTTTGGGGTTTCGGTAGAAGGCGCGGCACCTGTCACAGATGCGGAGACCGCCATCATTAAAATACTGGAAAAAATGAAGAAGGGCGGGAAGCGGCTGTGAAAAGCGGGAAGATCAAGGAGATACGGGAGCAGCTGGGCATGGAAAGCAATGAGTTCAATCCCTACCGCAGACGCCTGATCCGAAAAGGAATCCTGACCGGAGAAACCCGCGGCTACGTTTACTTTACGCTGCCGCTTTTTGATAAGTACGTGGAGGAGAACGCGTAATGCTGTACGAAGGGAGAGCTGGAGAACGGCTCT
>CAZJQX010000019.1:24930-28411 GCA_964548305.1 uncultured Lachnospiraceae bacterium | reverse complement strand
ATGCTCAAGGTAAACGTACAGAAAAACTTCGGAGAATTTCAGCTGAATATGGATTTCACGGAGGCGTCCCGGCGCATCGGTATTCTGGGTGCCTCCGGTTCCGGCAAGTCCATGACATTAAAAAGCATTGCTGGTATTCTGCAGCCGGATCAGGGAGAAATTGTCCTCAATGACCATGTGCTTTACGACAGCGCACGAAGGATAAATCTGCGTCCGCAGGAGCGCCGCGTGGGCTATCTTTTCCAGAACTATGCGCTCTTCCCCACCATGACCGTGGCGGAAAATGTGGCGGCGGGCCTGCACGGCAGCAGGGCGGAAAAAGAGGCCCGGGTGGCGGAAATGTTGTCGAAGTTCCAGATCGGAGAGCTGGGCGGACGGCTGCCGGGACAGCTTTCCGGCGGGCAGCAGCAGAGAGTAGCGCTGGCCCGGATCATGGCGTATCAGCCGGATGTGATTCTGCTGGATGAACCCTTTTCCGCACTGGATGTCTATCTCAAGGATCACATGCAGGAGGAGCTCATCGGCATGCTGGCGGATTATGAGGGCATCGTCATCATGGTTTCCCATTCCCGGGACGAGATCTATCGTTTCTCGGAGCGGCTGCTCATCGTGGATCAGGGGCGGATCGTATCTCACGGAGACACGCGGGAGATTTTTGCGAATCCCAGGAGCCGGCAGGCGGCAATGCTGACGGGCTGCAAAAACCTGTCGAAGGCGGAGAGACGGGACAGCCACCATCTTTATGCCGCGGAATGGGGCATAGAACTGACACTCGGTCAGGAGATTCCGGAAAACGTAAAGCATGTGGGCTTCCGGGCGCATCAGTTCCTGCCCATATGGGGAGAGCGGCAGCAGAACTGTATCCGCTTCGATTTATCCAGCTTTGCTGAGCTGCAGTTTGAGCGGAATTATTATGTGAAACCGGAGACGGAGAACCCGGCGCGAGGCGATTTCCTGACCTGGTTTGTGCAGCGGGAGGACTGGCCGCAGCTGGACGAAAAGGGGTATCCGGACTATCTGCAGTTTCCGGAGAAAGACATTATGCTGCTGTACTAAAGGAGAAAAATCGTGGATGCACAAAAGTTTATTGATATTCTGGGGAGAGCCGGAAAGCTCAAGACCAATACCCGGCACTGCTGGACCGAGGGCGAACGCAAGGAAAGCGTGGCCGATCACAGCTATCGGATGACCCTGATGGCAATGCTGTTGACCGGAGAGCCGGACTTCGCCGACATTGACCTGAATCGGGTCATACGGATGTGTCTCATCCATGATCTGGGAGAGGCCTTCACCGGGGATATTCCGACCTTTGAGAAGACCGACGGCGATACGGCGAAGGAGGACCGGATCTTTGACGATTGGGTGGCCGGCTTTGACCGCCCGCAGCGGGAGGAGTGGCAGAGTCTTCTTCGAGAAATGAATGCGCAGCAAACGGAGGAGGCAAGGCTCTATAAGGCCCTGGACAAGCTGGAGGCGATTCTTTCCCATGATGAATCGGACGTGCATACCTGGCTGCCGCTGGAGCATGAGCTGCAGCTTACCTATGGAGAGAAGGAGATTGCACATTTTCCGGCCTTGCAGGAGGTGCGGCGGCTGATCGATGCCTGGACTCGGCGAAAGTTGCAGGAGGAGCTGTAGGAGGAATAGCACCTAAGACGATTTTTCTGCTTTTGTGAAAAGATAAACAAAAATTATGCCGACATTTGTAAAAACTATGGTGAAATAGCGCATGTACGCAGATAAATGCTTTTCATATATGGACATATAGGCTAAGATTTATATGAAAATAATGTGAAAACCATTTCTGAAAGGTAATATCATGCAAGCGTTCCTCCCTAAGAAGCTGCCGCGTGTCGGCATGCGTATTGTGAAAACGTTGATCTCCTGTCTGCTCGTTGCGCTGGTCTACCAGTACCTGCTGGGCGGCCGTAATCCCTGCTTCGCCTGCATTGGCGCAGTATATGGTATGGGCAATCAGTTTCAGGAGGGCTTCAAGAACGGCTTCAACCGCTTCGTCGGAACACTCTTCGGCGGTCTCATGGTGATTCCCTTTTATTGGCTCTACTATAACGATCCGTTTGGAATTCCGGAAAGTATTTACCTCATTGTCGGTCTGTTCTGCGTCATCTACATTAACCTGCTGTTCGGTGCGAACAATGCCATTCAGCCGGGAACCGTGGTGTACTTCGTGGTTATGTTCACGCAGCCGATGGAGGGCTATGTCGGCTACACCATTGCCCGGATCATCGACACCGGCGTGGGCGCCATTTTCAGTCTCGTGATCTCCATGCTGCATCCGTCGGAGCTTGACCGGATCCATGGCTTCAAGCTGAAGGACACGCTGCATATCTGGCGCAGAAGCAATGAGCGTCCACAGGGACAGCAGCACATGGGAAAGGGCTGATTTATTCCACCGGCTTCGGGAAGGAGTCCCGGTAAATCATTTCCGGCTGCTTTACCTGTACATGCATGGGCTGTGGTTTACCGTTTAAGGCGTCGATGGCCACCTGCATGCAGGCTTCGGCAATTTCCAGAATCGGAAGCTCCATCACTGTGAGCGTCGGGCAGGAGCAGCTTGTGTATACCGGATTCAGCATACATAGACTGATGATGGAAACTTCCTCCGGAATCTGTACATTTCTTCGGTAAAAGATATTTAAGGCCCCCAATGCCAGCCGGTCGTCGCCGAACAGAATGACCTCCGGCCGATTCTCCAGCGCGAGATACCTCTCTGCGGCATGCATGCCGCCTTCCACAGACCCATCCACCACCAGCTGCGCCTTATTCGGAATGTCTATCTGATTGTCGCGGCAGCCGTCGATGAAGCCGGAAATCCGGGCATTCAGTGCCGTATAGGAATTGACTGCCTGCACAACAGCGGCGCTCCGGCAACCCTTTGACCGCAGAATGTCGGAAATGGTTCTTCCGGCTAAGTGATTGTCAAACTTTACCGTATTGTAGCGCTGTGAATTTCGATTGAAGAGCACAATGGGAACGGTCGGATTAATGCCCTCCAGGTACTGCAGATCGGTATAGCTTGCATTGGCAATGATGGCACAGTCGTAGGGCGTATTTTCAATGAGCGAGGTATCCTTATAAAGCTCGTTTACCGTGTATGGATGGATAATGATGCTGACATCCAGCTCCGGGTGCAGCTTCAGCGGATTGTTCAGTCCGGCAATGACGGTCCCCAACATTGTCGCACGGGTATCCTGCGCCCAGAACATAGCAACTGTATATGCCTTTTTTTCTGAATTGATGGCTTTTAAAATCTGCACGGAGCGGGAAGAGCTGTACTGCAGTGCCTGCATGGCTTCTTCGATTTTTTTCTGATTTTTGATGGAAACGCGTCCGTCGGATTTTCCGTTTAAATAGAGTGAAACAGAGGCCGTTGACACACCGGCCCGGGCAGCAATGTCTTTCAGTGTTGCCATAGCATAAAATCCTCTTCTGTAATTCTGTATACATCAGCCTTATTCTA